>DASRSL010000088.1:0-5691 GCA_035656495.1 Roseiarcus sp. | reverse complement strand
GCGGACACGATGGCGGAGCTCAAGCTCGCCTTCCCGCCGCCCTCGGTCGACCTCGCCGACATCCGGCGCAAGTATCACGCCGCGCTCGAGGAGGAGAAGGGCGGCAAGAAGAAAGGCGTGACCGTCCAAACGCCGCCATTTCCATAATTCCCTCCCGAATGATAAGGAGGCGCGGGACGATTGCCGCAATAGCCGGCGTGAATCGAAACGCGGGTCGACGGACCGGCGCCGCGAAGGACGGGATCATTGTCACTCTGGCGCGCAATACGCGATCGCGTAGGCTCAATTCTTCGTTCGCCTTCGAACGCCACCTTGCGGCGGCTTCTCCTCGACCAGGGCTCAAAGCACTGGAAGGGCTATCTGTTCGCCTTCGCGATGATGGGCCTGATCGCCGTCACGACGGCGCTCTCCGCCTGGATCATCGGCCGGATCGTCGACAAGATCTTCGTCGGCAAGGATCTGCAGGCGGTGTGGGAGATCACGGCGGCGATCGTGGCGATCTACACGGTCAAGGGGTTGGCGACCTACGGCCAGCAGGTGGTGCTGTCGCGGGTGGCCAACGCCATCGTCGCCAACATTCAGCAGCGCATCTTCGCGCAGATGCTCAGGATGAAGGTCGGCTATTACAGCCGCTCCCACTCGTCCGAATTCATCGCCCGGCAGGCCTTCATCGCCCAGTCGGCAAGCAGCGTCCTCAATCTCCTCATCACCACCCTGTCGCGCGACGCGCTGACCATCGTCGGGCTGGTGATCGTGATGGTGTCGCAGGACCCGCTGCTTTCGACCCTTGCGCTCATGTTCGTGCCCCTCGCCGCGGTCGGCGTGCGCAAGATCGGCATCCGCGTGAAGAAGATCATGGCGAGCGAGTTCCAGGGCGCGATGCAGATGATGGAGTCGTTGCAGGAGACGGCGCAGGGCATCCGCATCGTCAAGGCCTTCACCCTGGAGGACTTCATGCGCGATCGTCAGACCGCGGCGATCCGGAACTTCCAGCGGGCGGCGAACAAGCTCGCGCGCGTCAGCTCCCGCACCAGTCCGATCATGGAGAGCCTCGGCGGATTCGCCATCGCCGCCGTCGTGCTCTACAGCGGCTTCACCGTGATCGTCCGCGGCAATCCGCCGGGAAGCCTCTTTTCCTTCATCACCTCGGTCATCATGCTCTACGAGCCGATGAAGCGGGTGGCGCGGCTGCATGTCGACCTGTCTTCGTCCCTCTTCGGCGTCGAGCTGCTCTACAGTTTCCTCGACGAACGCGAGTACGAGGAAGACCCGCCGCACACGCCAGAGCTCCAGGTCACCGAGGGGCGCATCGAGTTCCGCGACGTGGTGTTCGGCTATCGTCCGGAAGAGCGGGTTCTGCATTCGGTGAACTTCGCCGCCGAGGCCGGCAAGACGACGGCTCTGGTCGGACGGTCGGGCGGCGGCAAGTCGACGGTCATGAACCTCATTTTGCGGCTCTACGAGATCGAGTCGGGCGAGATCCTGTGCGACGGCGTCGACATCAGGACGGTGAGGCGGAAGTCGCTTCGGCGGCAGATCGCCTATGTCGCCCAGGAGAACTTCCTGTTCAAAGGCTCGGTGCGCGACAACATCGCCATGGGCCGCCCCGGCGCGAGCGAAGCGGAAATCGTCGCCGCCGCGAAAGCGGCTTATGCGCACGATTTCATCATGGACTTCGAGGACGGCTACGATTCGCAATGCGGCGAGCACGGCATGCAGCTCTCCGGCGGACAGCGCCAGCGCATCGCCATCGCCCGCGCCTTCCTCAAGGACGCGCCGATCATCCTTCTCGACGAGGCGACCTCGGCGCTCGATTCCGAATCCGAGCAGGCGATCCAGAAGGCCTTGCACACGCTCTGCGAGGGGCGCACCACCATCGTCATCGCCCACCGGCTGTCGACGGTCGCTCAGGCCGATGAAATCTGCGTCATCGACCGCGGCCGGATCGTCGAGCGCGGCCGGCACGGCGAGCTCCTGGCTCAGGGCCACACCTATACCCACATCGCGCGGACCCAGTTCCCCGCCGACGCCGCCTGAGGGTCGCGCCGGAGGTCGCCGGGGGACAAGCGGCCCATGCTCGATCTAGGCTCCGTCGTCCTGCTCCTCGCCCTGCTGCTGGCCGCCTCGGCCGTGGGCCATTTCGTCAGATCCCGCCTGCCCGAACGGCACCGCTCGCGCGACTCGGTCGAGCTCGTGCAGGTCACGATCAACCTGCTCGTGACCTTCACCGCCATCGTGCTCGGGCTTCTGACGACGTCGGTCAAGGCGGGTTTCGACTCGGCCTACAACGCCCGCGGGATATACGCCGCCGAGTTCGCCCAGCTCGACGAATACCTGCGCCAATACGGCCCGGAGACCGACAAGATCCGCGAGCAGCTGCGCGCCTATGTCGCGGCGGTCATCGCGAGCACTTGGCCGGACGAGAAGCCTCCGGCCGGCGTCAAATATCCGGACGTCTCGCACATGCCGATGACCGGTGAGAGCCGTGCCCTCGGCGACATCATCAACGACGTCGGGCGGGAAATCAATTCTCTGGAGCCGAACGACCTGCCGCGCCAGAGACTGCTGTCCGAGTGCGTGCAGCAGTATTCCGACCTCGTCCACGCGCGCTGGAGGGTGATCGAGGGGGCGCGCGGATCGATCTCGCCGCCCTTCTACTGGGTGCTGGTGCTGTGGCTCGTCATCCTGTTCGCGAGTCTCGGGCTCACCGCGCCGGCCAATCCGGCGACGATCCTCGTCATCACGCTGTCGGCGATCTCGATCACGGTCGCCGTCTTCGTCATCGTCGACCTCGATCTTCCCTACGGCGGCCTCTTCAGCATCCCGAGCACGTCGATGCGCAACGCGCTCGCCGACATGATGCGCTCATAACGCCCCTCGCCCGCTGAGTGTGCGCACCCTCGCCCCGCGGAGCGGGGAGAGGGCCGGGGTGAGGGGCTACGCCAAGGCGTGGAGGTCCCCGTCGCCCCTCCGACGCTTCGCGCCATGGCCGGGTCAAGATGCCCGGCCACAGGCTCTTCTCCCCGCAAGCGGAGCGAAGGGAGGCGCCGCTGGTGGGCGCGCTGACCGCGCCGCCGCGCTCATCGAGCGCGGCTACAATGGCGGCGGCCCTGTGGGGCGCGCTCGCCGCCGTGAGCCGAGGCTGAGCGGCGGTCGGCGACAACTCTGGGAGGCTCAGGACGTCTCTGGCCGGCGCCGCCGCTCGCGGGAGCGCGCAAAAATTCTTACGCAAGGTTTGGGCCAACGGATGGGCCGCCCTGCCCTGCCCCGCTTTTCCAGTGGACCGCGAGCCAGACGGTCGGCCGGTCCGGATCCGTCCACTCGACGCGGTGGCGGACATGAGGCGGAAGCTCGAGATAATCGCCGGGGCGAAGGATCCTCAGGCCGTCCTCCCCTTCGATCGAGAGGCCCGCCGCGCCCGCGAGCACGATCACCCACTCCGTCCAGTCCTGATCGTACCAGAACCCGGGCGGGCTCGCCTGCCCGGTCGACACGATCTGCTCAACGACCGCGCCCGGCCATTCGGCGAGCACCGTCGCCTCTTCCCGAGGCAGGCGAGTCGGCAGATTGGCGAAAATATTGCCGCTTCGGATCATGGCCGGCGCCCCGCCTCGCTTGCGACGAAGCCGCCACATCTCAGCCGGGTCGCCACGCGTCAAGAATTTGATCGACCTCCGCGACCTCGATCTGCACCGCGAACCGGCGTTTGTAGAGATCGAGCATGGCGTCATGGCTTTCGTCCGAGGAACTGCAAACGCCGTCGCGCGCGATCACGATTCGGTAGCCGTGGTCGACCGCCTGCAGCACCGACGACAACACGCAGACATCGGTCTCCGAGCCCGACACGATAAGGGTGTCGACCGCCTTCCGCCGCAGAAACGGGTGCAGCTCGCCATTGGCGAAGGCCGAATAGACACACTTGTCGAACACGGCGGCCGGCGGGGCATGCCGGGCCAGCGCCGGCATAAGCTCCAAGAGTCCGCTATCCAGGCGGCCGCGGGTGGCGTTCGACCACTTGGCGTAATAGGCGCGCCATCGGCCGGGCATGTCGTCCCCGCGAACCGGCGTGATGAAGCGGGTGAATATTGTGCGCTGCGGAGCGCGCTCGACCAGCCGCACCACGTTGGGAAGCACGCGCGTCATCCACAGCATCGGCCATGGGCCGCCGTCGGCGAACAGGCGCTGCATGTCGATGCAGAGATGCACGGCGTTTGCGCCGAGGGCCAGATCGCTCATGGAGCGCGAACTCGTTCGGCCTGCGCAGGTTCCACGACCAGGCCCTCAGTCTCCCTTCGCGTCGCCGCACGGAACCCAGATGGCGGCGTCGCCGTCGCCGCAGGCCTCCGCCTCGCCGTCGAGCGCCGTGATGGCGACGGCCGCGCAGACGACCGCGTCCAGCTTGTCCTCGTAGGCCTTGAGCCGCCAGCCATTCGCGTCGACCTCCGGCGGCGGAAGGGCCGCCGCGACCCCGGCGATGCGTTGCTCAAGCGCTTCGACGATGCGCGTCCACACGGTTCGTAGCTTGACCCGACGGTCGTCTCGGGACAGCTTCGGCCAATAGGTCAGCGTCTTTCCCGCCTTGTATTCCAGCCGACGTTTCTCGCCGAAGAATCGGATCAGCGCCGCGTGGGGATAGACCTCGACAAGGCCATAGGCCAGGGGCGAAGACTCATCCTGCGTACGAAGCGCATAGCCTTCCGCTTCAAATGCGGCTCGCAAAGCGTCGCTGAGCCTTCCCGGCCGATTTCCGTTCGGCGAATGGGTCGCAGCGCCCGCGGCGCCGAACTTGGAGGAGATCTGGTTGTCGCAGGGCCTGCGCCCGACGATCGGATGGCGCGCCATCGGCATGTCGACCGCGATCAGATCGACGGGCCGCCCGCAGATCGACCGCGCCGCGTCGAGCAATTTGGCAGCGTCCGGTTTATCGCCGCGGGCCCGCGCCTCGCTCGTCGCCTTGCAGCCAGCGCGTGCGAGGAATCCGGCGTAGGAGGCTTCCACCGCCGCCAGCCGCCAGCCGCCTTCCGCCTCGACCGCCAGCGCGACGCCGCTCGGCTGCCTTTCCGTCCACGCCGCGTCGATGCCGAGGACGGCGCGCCAGCCTTGGCTATCGATCATCGAAGTTGGCCGCTCGGAGCGCGCCCATCTCTGCTCCCCGTCATTGCGAGCGACCCCTGGGTCAAAAGCCCGGGGGGAAGCAATCCATGCCGCCGGAGCCGACGATGGATTGCTTCGTCTGGAGAACGGGAGCCAGCGGCGGAGCGTGGTTTGATTGACCTCGGAATTGAAAATCGCCTCATGCAGCGCCGCTGCTTTCGTCAACGCCCAATTCCCGAAGGGCGCGGCCTGATTGCGGAAGATCGCGGTCCATTCCGCCGGGGTCAAGCTCCGCGGCCCAGCCGGATTGTCGTCCGCTCGGGCCGATGCCTGCCTCACAGGAGCGAATCGCCACGTCGCCAAGGCCTCTTCCTGCCATTCGCCCGGAAAGGTCGCGATCGTCCATGAGAACACGAACGCGCCGAGGGTGAAGGCCAGACCGGCGACCGCCCAGAGCAAGCGGGGCCCCAAGTACCGGCCAGGCTCTCGCCCCGAAAGGATCTTGCGCCACAGCCACCAGATCAGGACCAGGTCGGCAAGCAGCGCGCCTCGCTGCGTCCACACAATGAAGCTGCTGTGGAACGGCAGGAACTGAAT
>DASRSL010000087.1:0-29758 GCA_035656495.1 Roseiarcus sp. | reverse complement strand
CCCGCGGCCTCATCCGTATGGCGGGCGTCTGATTTCCGTTCGGCTTCGCGGGCTTGCCCAGAGGAAAAGCGAGGCGACTTGCGCTTGCCGACAGGAACCGCGCATCTACAAGTGTACGGCTAGGGAAGGGCCGGGGGCGTCGCTTGCGGGAGAGGTGTTTTCCGGTCCCACCCTGACCGTTCCTTCGGACCGGCAGGCCGAGAACCGTTTTTTTACGATCGGGTTTCTGAGCGGCCGGATGGTGGTCGTCGTGTGGACGCCGCGAGACGGCGGCCGCCGGATCATTTCGATGAGGAAGGCGCATGAGTCGGAACAAAAGCTCTACGGCCCGCGACTGGGTCGACCCTGACGACGCGCCCGATCTCTCCCAGGCGGAATGGGCCGCGAAGCTCGTCTCGACGCCTGTTCGTCGGGGCCGGCCGCGCGTGGCGGCGCGAAAGGTCTCGACGACGATTCGCCTCGACGCCGACGTTCTCGCCGCTTTTCGCGAAAAGGGCGAGGGCTGGCAGACCCGTATCAACGCCGCGCTGCGCGACTGGCTCGAGCATCATGGTGTCGTTGCCCCCAAGACGCGATGAGCGACAGACAGGCGGGGCCGCTGAGATAAATATTAACAGATGTTGATAGTATAATCGGATCTGCGGACGTCCGGATGGCGCATTTTTCAGCGCGACGCTAAACCAGGGTCCAACCCATTGATAAGTCAGGCCCTCGCCGCTAAATCGGCGCTAAAATCGCATCAGCGCCCCAAAAGCTTACGGCCGGATCTGGCCGTCGCCGCGCACCCGGTACTTGAAGGTGCAGAGCTGCTCGACCCCGACCGGCCCCCGGGCGTGCATGCGGCCGGTCGCGATGCCGATCTCGGCCCCGAAGCCGAATTCGCCGCCGTCGGCGAACTGGGTCGAGGCGTTGTGGATGACAATCGCCGAATCGACCTCTTTCAGGAATTTCTCGGCCGCCGCCTTGTCTTCGGTCACGATGCAGTCGGTGTGGTGGGAGCCGTAGGTCTCGATGTGGTCGATCGCCGCCGCGAGGCTGTCGACGACCTTAACCGAGATGATCGCGTCGAGATATTCGGTCCGCCAGTCCTCCTCGCTCGCCGCTTTGGCGCGCTTATCCGCCTGCCGGACCGTCGCGTCGCCCCTCACCTCGCAGCCCTCCTCGATCAGGGCCTCGATCAGCGGCTCGAGCATGGCGTCCGCGGCGTCCCGATGAACGAGCAGCGTTTCCGCCGCCCCGCAAATCCCGGTGCGCCGCATCTTGGCGTTGATGACGATGCGGACCGCCTTGTCGAGATCGGCCGCCCGGTCGACATAGACGTGCACGACGCCCTCGAGATGGGCGAAGACGGGAACCCGCGCCTCGCGCTGCACCCGCTCGATGAGGCTCCTGCCGCCCCGCGGCACGATGACGTCGAGCGCTCCGCCGAGGCCTTCCAGCATCGCCCCGACGGCGGCGCGCGAGGCGAAAGGCGCGCGCGAGACGGCCGCTTCGGGGAGGCCCGCCTCTTTCAGGCCCTCGACGAGGCAGGCGTGGATCGCAGCCGACGAATGGAAACTGTCCGAGCCGCCCCGCAGCACCACGGCGTTGCCGCTCTTCAGGCAGAGAGCGCCGGCGTCGGCGGTGACGTTCGGCCGGCTCTCGTAAATGACTCCGACGACGCCGAGCGGCGTCGCCACCCTCTCGATGACGAGGCCGTTCGGACGGGCGAAGGTCGCGAGCACCCGCCCGACCGGGTCGGCCAGCGCCGCGACCTCCTCGAGGCCGCGCGCGACCTCATCGATGCGCGCCTCGTTCAGCGCCAGCCGGTCGAGGAACGCCGGCGTCAGGCCCCTCGCCCGGGCGTCCGCGAGATCGCGGGCGTTCGCGGCGAGAATGTCGGCCAAGCGGCGGCGAAGGATGCGAGCGCTCGCCAGGAGCGCGCGGTTCTTCTCATCGGGCGAGGCGTTGGCGAGCACGCGCGCGGCTGCGCGAGCCCGAGCGCCGATGGCGAGCATGGCGTCGCGGACTTCCGTTTCTGGCTCCCGGATCTGATCGGCGGCGGACATCGACAATCCTTTCTTCGTTCCTTTGCCGAGGAGGCTAACCGCCTCAGGATTTTGGCCGGAAGGCCTTGCAGAACTCCGAGTTCGTCTCCAGCCGGTCGCCGCCGATGAGATCGATGCAGTAGGGAACAGCGGCGAAGACCGCGTCGAGGCAGGTGCGAATCGCCGACGGCTTGCCCGGAAGGTTGATGATGAGGCTCGAGCCGCGCGTGCCGGCGATCTGACGCGACAGGATCGCGGTGGGAACCTCGAGGAGGCTCGCCGCGCGCATGAGCTCGCCGAAGCCGGGCAGCAGCCGGTCGCAGACCGCCTCCGTCGCTTCGGGCGTGACGTCGCGCGGGCTGGGTCCTGTGCCCCCGGTCGTGAGGATGAGGGAGCAGCGCTCGATGTCGGCCAGCTCGCGGAGCGCCGCCTCGATCGTCGCGCGTTCGTCGGGCGTCAGCCGACGCACCGGGCGCCACGGCGAAGAGAGGAGATCGCGCAGCGCCGATTCGATGCCGGGCCCGCCCTTGTCCTCATAGACGCCGCGCGAGGCCCGGTCGGAGACCGTGACGATGCCGATGGGAATATCCGTCAAGACGACTCGCAGGTGTTCCGGATCAGGACCCCGCTTCATTCTGTCACAAGACAATGGCCGTCGCCACCCGCGCCGCCGCGAGCTCGGGTCCTCTCCAGGCCAGCTTTCGTCGAATCGATCAACCAGTCTCGAAGATCGCCCCGGTCAGGAAGTCCGGCCAGTCACGCTCGAAGAACGGGCGGCCCCCGTGAGCGCGGGCGCGCAACGCTCGCGTCCGGATCGCGAAAAGCCCCTCGTCGAAGCGGATCAGGATCTGTTCGGCGCGGTCTTCGGCCCGCTCGGCCAGGAACCGGAATCCGTCCAGCGGACCGGCCCGGGCGTCCGGCGTGCATTCGCCTTCCGCGCCGCATATGGCGCGCGCGCCGCGGCTCCCTCCGCCGCGCTCGATGTAGAACGCAAGCGCCGCCAGAACGGCTTCGGAGAGCAGAGCGGTCTGCCGCCACTGCAGGGCCCGGGCGGCCTCGTAGGCTCCTTTGGAGGCGACGCCGCGCCGCCGGATCGACTCATTGAACGCCCGGGCGCCGGAAAGGGCCTTCTTGACGTCGCTCCCGTTGCAGACGATTCCGGCGTGGTCGCTCATCCGGGCCTGGACTTCGCTCTTGATGGCGCCGGGGGTGATGGGGCTGTCGGCTCGCAGGATGTCCTGGATCGCGCGCGCCGCGTCCTCGATGAGATCCCGCTCGGGCGCACGCGCCGTTTTCGAGTCCCGGCGCGAAGCGATATGTTCTGCGCATCGCGTGCCGAAAACCTGGCCGGCGTTCAACGCGGCGCCGCCGGGACGAGTGACGCCATGCGTGCCGGCGGCCTCGCCGACCGCGTAGCATCTGTCGAGGGTCGTTTGTCCCCAAGTGTCGACCGCCAGCCCGCCGTTCATGTGCTGGTTGTTGATGGCGAATTCCAGCGGCTCCCGAGTGATATCGTATTTGTAGCGCTTGTAGAGCTCGATCGACAACGGGTTCATCTTGCGAAGGCGATCCAGGGGCTTTTCGAGCAGGGCGCCGGAGCTCTCGAGATAGGCGCGCACATCGGCGTCCAGTCGCGCGAGATCGAATTCGACGTCGCCAGGAACCGCCAGCGGATTGCGGCTGAAATCCATGAGCACCTTCCGCCCCGCCTGTGTCTCCCGAAAGACGGCCAGGTCGAAGAGGCTCGAGCCGAAGTCGAGCATGCGCGTCGCGTGGAAGGGCCACTGATAGCCTTTCCGAAAAACGTTCGAAGCCAGTTCGCGCGTGGTCCTGTAATAGCCGCCGAGAAAGTTGTGCTCCTTGCCGCGAGGATCGAGCGAATAAACGCAGGGCATGCACTGCACATAGGTGCCGGACAGATTCCAGGGGAAACGCTCCCGCGGCGTCCCGATGCCGAACTGGCTCTCCGTCAGGTTCGCCGCTTCGACGCCGGCCTCGAGAGCGAGACCCAAAGAGCCGAAGCAATGCCTGGGGTACACGCTGTCTCGATAGAGCTCGCCCGGTCCTCCGGTCGCAACGACAAGGAAGTCGCAAAAGAAAGCGGCCAAACCGAGAGGATTGTCGGCCGTGCGATGTTTGGGGCGGATTGCGAGAGCTCCAGTTGCGCGGCGTGGCGGACCCGGATCAACGAGAAGGCGAACGGCAGTCGCATGGTTGACGATCGGAACGTCGAGCCGGATCGCTTCCTTGGCGAGCGCCTGCACCATCAGGCGCGATGTACGCGGCCCGCAACTCGTCGCCCGGCCGACCTCGTCGTGATCGGTTTGATATCGCAGCACGCCGCCCAGCCGGTCTTGTGGGATCGGCAAGCCGAGGTATTGCAGCGACGCCAGCGCTCGCGCCGACCCCACGGCCTCGACATAGGCCGTGTCGCCGTCCATCGCCCCGCCGGCGCCGAGGGCGTCCGCCATTGCGCGAAAATCGTCGCCCTTGTCCGCTCCATTGGCCGTGTGGAGCGTTTGCTTGTCCGAGCCCGAGCAGGCCGAGGTTCCGCCAAAAATGCTTTGGGTCGCGATCAATACGTCGACGTCGCGCCGCTTGAGCTCGATTGCAGCGCGCAGCCCCGCCGCTCCGCTTCCCAGGACCAGGGCTTGGCTCCGGTACAGGGGCAAGGCGAATCCGCCCGCCGACACGAACTCTTTCGACCCCGGCTCGTTCGTGAGCCTCGGCATCGCAACGTCGGTTAGTCCGTCGAGGATCTTCTGGGGGACCGTCGGGCTCAAGAGCTTGTTCCTGGACTGGGTTGACGGGACGTTCAAAGCCTGCTAGAAAATTTAGCACGTTCCAATTTTGGCGGCAACTACGGCCACAGTCAAGTCGTTTGCAAGGGCTAGTCGATGCTGGTTGATTGGAACGTGCCAAGCGAGTTGGAATCAATGAGTGAAGATGCGTCCAGGGAAGAGGCGGTTCGCGAAGGTCGTGCGACCATCGTCGACGTCGCGCGGCGCGCTGGCGTGTCGAAGTCGACGGTTTCGCTGGTGCTCGGCGGCAGCGCGCTTGTCGCCGAGGCGACCCGAGAGCGAGTTTCAGACGCCATGGCGGAGCTGGGGTACATCTACCATCGAGGCGCTGCGACGCTGCGCGGCGCGAGGTCGGGGCTGCTCGGCATGGTCATCAACGACCTGTCGAACCCCTTTTATGTCGAGTTGGCGATCGGCATCGAGCAGGCCTGCCAAGGCGGCGCCTATGTCCCGTTTGTCGCCAACACCGCTGAGAACCCGGTCCGCCAGCAACAAGTGATCCGCTCGATGCGCGAGCATGGCGCCGCCGGACTGGTGCTGGCGCCGGCGATCGGTTCGTCGCCGGGCGAGTTGAAGGCGCTTGTCGCCGGCATGCCTGTCGTTCAGGTCATGCGTCGTCTTCCCGGCCTCAAGGCCTCCATAGTCCTGCCGGAGAACAAGGAAGGCGCCCGCAAGGCGACCGCTCACCTCATCGCGGCTGGACATCGACGGATCGCATTCGTCGGCGGCTTGACGTCGATGGTCGTCCGCGACGAACGGCTCGCCGGCTATCGCCTCGCTCTGCAAGACGCGGAAATTCCGTTCGAGGCGTCGCTGGTCATCGAGACGATGACCAACTACTCGGGCGGCGAGGGTGCGGCGGCGCAGTTGCTCAACCTCCACGAGCCTGCCACCGCCGCCCTTTGTTACAACGACGTCGTCGCGATCGGGCTCGTTCGGGCGCTCACTGAAGCGGGGATATCGGTCGGCAGGGATTTCGCAGTGATCGGCTTCGACGACATCGAAGAGGCCAAACATACTCTCCCGGCATTGACCAGCGTCGCAGTCAACGGCCGCAGTCTCGGGTCACGCGCAGCGCAGCTTCTAATGCGCCAGCTCGCCAGCGGCGACTTTGAACCGGAAACAGTGCTGTGCCCGACGACTCTGGTCGTCCGCGCGTCGTGCGGCGTTTCGACCATCAATCAGACAGGAGCGCCCTCGTGACCAAAATCCGCTGGGGACTGATCGGAGCCAGCACGATCGCCGCCGAGCATATGATCGGCGCATTCCGCGCCAACGGGGGCGAAGTCGTGTCCGTGATGAGCGCGAATGCGGATCGCGCGGCGAGGTGCGCCCGCGAGCATGGAATCTCGCATGCAGTCACGAGCCTCGAGGAGCTCGTCGCTTCGAAGGACATCGACGCAGTCTACATATCGACCACGAACGAGCTCCATCGCGACCAGGTGTTCTCATCTGCCGGCGCCGGAAAACACGTGCTTTGCGAGAAGCCTCTGGCCCTCAGCCTGTCCGACGCGCGCGCGATGGTCGCCGAGTGCAAGAAGCGCGGCGTGGTCCTGGGCACGAACCATCATCTGCGCAATGCGGCGACTCATCGCGCCATGCGAGCCGCGGTCAAGAACGGGCGAATCGGCAAGCCGCTGTTCGCCCGTGTGTTCCACTCCGTCTATCTGCCCGCCCACTTGCAGGGGTGGCGACTGGAGCGGCCGGAGGCCGGCGGAGGCGTCGTGATGGACATCACCGTGCATGACGCGGACACGCTACGCTTCGTGCTCGACGACGAACCGACGTCGGTGATTGCGATGACCTCAAAGGGAGGAATGAGCCGAGCGGGCCTGGAGGACGGCGCTATGGGCGTCATCCGCTTCTCCAGCGGCTTGCTCGCGCAGTTCCACGATGGATTTACGACCAAATACGCGACGACAGGGTTCGAGGTGCACGGGGATAAGGGTTCGCTGATCGGGCGGGATTGCATGACCCAGGCGCCGAAAGGCGACGTCTTGCTCCGGACCGCCTCTGGCGAAGAGATGCTGAAGCTTGATCACGAGGATCTGTACCTGCGTTCGGTCCGCCATTTCCAGGAGGCCGTGCGAGGACGCGGATCACCCTCGGCGACGGGCGAAGATGGCGTCAAGTCACTGAGCGTAGCGGTTTCGGCGCTGGAAGCGGCGCGATCCCGCGCCGAAGTCGCGATCGACCTGACCGTTTGAGGCGCGCATGACCAGGCAAAAGGTGATTTCCGCGTCAGACGCCGCGCGACTGATTCCCGACGGCGCGGTCGTCACAGTCTCGTCGTCTTCAGCCCTCGGCTGCCCGGACGCGATGTTGGCTGCGATCGGCCAACGGTTCGAGGCCGAAGGCCATCCGCGCAACCTCACCACTTTGCATCCGATCGCGGCGGGCGACATGTGGGGCGTCAAGGGGGTGGACCATCTTGCGAAGCCGGGATGTCTCGCCCGCGTGTTGGCCGGTTCATATCCGTCGGGCCCGTCCTCGGCCGAGCCGCCCATGATCTGGAAGATGATCACGAGCGACGCGATCCCGGCCTACAACCTGCCTTCCGGAATCCTGTTCGACATTCACCGCGAAGCGGCGGCGAAGCGGCCGGGCGTACTGACGAAGGTCGGGATGGATACGTTCGTCGACCCTGTCCACGAGGGTTGCGCGATGAACGCCAGAGCGGCGGCGGAGCCAATCGTCGAGCGCGTCAATTTCGCCGGCGACGACTGGCTGTTCTTCCCGACCATAGTTCCGCAGATCGCGATCATTCGCGCAACGACGGCCGACGAAAGGGGAAACCTTTCCTATGAGCATGAAGGCGGCATTCTCGGGCCGCTCGATCAGGCTCTCGCCGTGCGCAACAATGGCGGCGTCGTGATCGCGCAGGTCAAACGGCTTGCTGCGGCCGGCACGTTGCGTCCCCATGACGTCGTCGTGCCTGGCGTCCTCGTCGACTACATCGTGGTCGCGCCCGATCAGTTGCAAACGACGCACACGGCTTACGAACCGGCCATTTCCGGCGAAATCTTCCGTCCGTTGTCGTCCTTCGAGACGCCGAGGTTCGACGTCGCCAAGGTGATCGCGCGACGGGTCGCACAGGAGCTGCGCGACGGCGACGCGGTCAACATCGGTTTCGGGATTTCGGCGAACGTGCCCCGGATTCTGATCGAAGAGGGCCGGCACGGCGCGGTCACCTGGATCATCGAGCAGGGCGCTGTCGGGGGCGTTCCGCTGCTCGACTTCCAGTTTGGCTGCGCGTCCAATGCTGAGGCGATCGTTCAGTCCCCGCACCAGTTCACCTACTTCCAGGGCGCGGGCTTCGACATGTCTTTGCTCTCATTCCTGCAGATCGACCGATTGGGCTCGGTCAACGTGTCCAAGCTCGGGGCGCGGCCCCATGTGACGGCGGGAGCAGGCGGCTTCGTCGACATTACGGCGCGCGCCAAGAAGATCGTCTTTTCCGGCTACTTCACCGCCGGGGCCAAGATCGAGGTCGGTGAGGGCGCGGTGACGATCGCGAAGGAAGGCAAGGTCAGGAAGCTCGTTGAAGCCGTGGAGCAGATCTCATTTTCGGGCCCGCGGGCGATCGCGCAGAACCAGGAAATAGTCTACGTCACGGAACGCTGCGTTCTTCGCCTGGAGGCGGAAGGCGTGACGGTCGTCGAGCTGGCCCCCGGCGTCGACCTGAAACGCGACGTCCTTGCCCAGGCGGAGTTTCCGATGAGGGTGGCGCCAGACCTTCGGAAGATGGACGCCGCGCTCTTCCATCCCGCGCCGATCAACCTCCAGCTGCGCCCGGCGCAGGAGCCGCTTCAATGAGCCCCTTTGTCGAGCTCGCCTTCGAAGGTCCCCTCGCCCGTCTCACGATGAGGCGACCGGACAAGCTGAACGCGCTCGATCGCGCGATGGTGGACGCGCTGGCGGAGGCCGCCCGCGCGATCGAGGCCTCGCGGGAGGCGAGGGTCGCGATTCTCTCCGGCGAGGGGAAGACCTTTTGCGCCGGTGGCGACATCGGGGCCTGGGGCGGCCTGCCGGCGCTGGAAATGTGGCGCGATTGGACGCGCGCCGGTCATCGCGCCTTCGAGGCGCTGGCGCGCCTGCGCGTGCCGCTCGTCGCGGCGCTGACCGGTCATGCTTTCGGCGGCGGCCTCGAGCTTGCGGCGGTCGCCGACATTCGCATAGCGGAAAGCGGGATCAAGCTCGGCCTTCCCGAGTCGGGGCTCGGCATGGCTCCCGGATGGTCCGGGACACAAAGGCTCGTGCGCCGCTTCGGGCCGTCGGTCGTGCGCCGCATGGCGCTGGGAGGCGCGCTGTTCTCGGCAGAAGAAGGCCTTGCCCTCGGCCTCGTCGACGAGCTTGCCGCCAAGGGCGAAGGAATCGCCCGTGCGGAAGCCCTCGCGGCCGACATCGCCAAGCGGGGACCGGTTGCCGTGCAGATGGTCAAGGCGATGATCAATGCGGCCGAGGGCGAGGATCGGGACGCGCCGATTGAGGGCCTCGCCGGCGCGTTGACCGCTCTCACCGAGGACTTGGCCGAAGGCGTCGCGGCTTTCCGGGCCAAGCGGGCGCCGAATTTTGTCGGCCGATAGGAGAAACGCGCATGAACGCCCCGACCCCGATCCCGCTCGACATGACCAGACTGAGCGACGCGCTCGCGCGATTTCCTCGCGACCGCGCAATGTCGATTGGCGGTCTTGAAGCGTGGGGCGGCGGCGAGACGATCGAGCGCCTCAGTCCCGCGCACGGCGTCGTCGTCACTCGGGTCCCTCGCGGCCGGGAGGCGGATGCCCGAAACGCCATCGCTGCAGCGCGCGCCGCCTTCGACAATGGGCCTTGGCCGCGCGAGACGGCGTCCAATCGGGCCCGGGTTCTCCTGAAGGCGGCCGACCTTGTCGACCGCGATCGCGAAACGCTGGCGATTCTCGATACGCTCGAGTCCGGCAAGCCGATCGCGCAGGCGAGAGGCGAGATCGAAGGCGCGGCGGATATCTGGCGATA
Source organism: Roseiarcus sp. (assembly GCA_035656495.1). Classification (GTDB taxonomy): domain Bacteria; phylum Pseudomonadota; class Alphaproteobacteria; order Rhizobiales; family Beijerinckiaceae; genus Roseiarcus. Next base: position 19,935 of record DASRSL010000087.1, on the reverse strand, counting down.
TGCGGCGTCGCTCGCGCGCGAGCTGTCCGGCGAGAGCTACGCCAATCTCGGCTCTGATCGGCTGGGCTTCGTATTGCGCGAGCCGATCGGCGTCGTGTCGATCATCACGCCGTGGAACTTTCCTTTGCTGATCGTCTCGCAGAAGCTTCCCTTTGCGCTCGCGGCGGGCTGCACATGCGTGGTGAAGCCGAGCGAGATGACCTCGGCTTCCACGCTGCACCTCGGCTTGCTCTTGGCCGAGGCGGGCCTGCCCGAGGGGGTCTGCAACATCGTCACGGGCTACGGGCCTGAGGTCGGAGCGCCGATGACGTCTGACCCCGACGTGGACATGATTTCCTTCACCGGATCGACGGCTGTGGGCCGAGCCGCAATGGCCGCCGGAGCGGCGACCCTCAAGAAAGTGTCGATGGAGCTCGGAGGCAAGAACCCGCAGATCATATTCCCCGACGCAGACCTGGAGGCCGCGCTCGACGCCGCGGCGTTCGGCGCGTACTTCAATGCCGGCGAGTGCTGCAACGCCGGCTCGCGCCTGCTGCTGCACGCCAAGATTGCCGATCAGTTTCTCTCCGACCTGGCCGAGCGGGCCAAAGCGACCAGGGTCGGCGACCCGCTCGACCCGGAGACCCGCGTCGGGGCGATCGTCAGCACCGACCATCTCGGCAAGATCGAGAGCCATTTGAAGGCGGCGAGAGAAAGCGGCGCCGAATTGCGGATCGGCGGCGCGCGCCTCGAGTCGGACGGCCTCTTCATGGCGCCGACGATCGTCGAGCGAGTCGGCGCTTCGATGGCGATTGCGCGGGAAGAAGTTTTCGGGCCGGTCGTCGTCGCGTTGACGTTCGAAACGCTGGACGAGGCTGTCGCGCTGGCGAATTCAACGTCCTACGGCCTGTCGGCGGGCGTCTGGAGCCGCGACATCGACGTCGCGGTCGGCGTCGGACGCGGGGTTCGAGCCGGCACGATCTGGGTCAACACATTCATGGACGGAACGCCGGAGCTGCCCTTTGGCGGATATCGGCAGTCGGGCGTCGGCCGGGAGCTTGGCCGCAACGCCGTCAAGGATTACACCGAGGAAAAGACGTTCCATGTCCACACCGGCCCGCGGACAAGCTGGTGGCTTCCGCGGGAGGGGGAGCGGACGTAAACAATCGGGAGCCGGTCACCGGTTTCTGGATACGGCGCCGGACCGTTTCCGGCGGGAGAGACGATCTGGGAAGGCAAACGATGAAAATGCGCACCATGTTGATGGCGGGCGCCATGGCCGCCGCAGCGATCGGCTTCGCGGGCGCGGCGCCGGCGGCCGACGTCAAGGAAGTCCAGATGCTGCACTGGTGGACGTCGGGCGGCGAGGCGGCCGCGCTGAACGTCATCAAACAGTATCTCGCCAAGGAAGGTTACGCCTGGAAGGACGTGCCCGTCGCCGGCGGCGGCGGCGAAGCCGCCATGACCACCCTGAAAGCGATGGTCGCCGCCGGCAATCCGCCGACCGCCTCGCAGATCCTCGGCTATTTCGCGCTCGACTATGCGGAGGCGGGCAAGCTCGCCGACATCACCCCTCTCGCCGACAAGGGTGGTTGGGCCAAGGTCATTCCCACCGCCTTGCAGAAATTCACAACCACCGACGGCAAATGGGACGCGGTTCCGATCAACATCCATTCCGTCAACTGGATCTGGGTCAACAAATCAATCATGGACAAGATCGGCGGAACCGAGCCGAAGAATTTCGACGAGTTCATCGCGCTGCTCGACAAGGCCAAGAAGGCCGGCGTCATCCCGCTCGCGCTCGGCGGTCAGCCGTGGCAGGAGGCGACGATGTTCGACTCGGTCGTCATGTCGACCGGCGGCCCGGACTTCTACAAGAAGGCCTTCATCGACCTCGACGAGAGCGCGCTCAAGTCGGACACGATGAAGAAGTCCTTCGACAACCTGGCCAAGCTGCGCGCCTATGTCGACCCGAACTTCTCCGGGCGCGACTGGAACCTCGCCACCGCCATGGTGATCAAGGGCGACGCCCTTCTTCAGGTGATGGGCGACTGGGCGAAGGGCGAATTCAAGGTCGCCAACAAGGAGCCCGGCAAGGACTATCACTGCTACCGCTTCCCCGGCACCGACGGCACGGTGATCTACAACACCGACATGTTCGCTTTCTTCCAGGTTTCGGCCGACCGCAAAGCCGCGCAGGACGCGCTGGCCGAGGCGACGATGAATCCGGAGGTGCAATCGGCGTTCAACGTCATCAAGGGTTCGGTGCCGGCGCGCATCGACGTGCCCGACACCGCCTTCGACATGTGCGGGAAGAAGGGCATCGCCGACGTGAAGGCGGCCAACGCGAAGGGAACGTTCCTCGGCTCGATGGCGCAAAACTATGCGCAGCCGCCGGCGATCGGCACCGGCGTCTACCACGACGTCGTGACCAAGTTCTTCCACGGAGAAATCAAGACTTCCGACGAGGCCGTGAAGGAACTCGTCAGCGCGATCAACGCCACGAAGTGACTGGAACGGCCCTCCCTCGCGCCTTTTCGCGGGGAGGGCCGCACCCACCGAGCAAACGCTCGAAGGAGCAGACAATGACAACGACAACCGCTCCGGTCGTCGCTCCCATCGTCAAGAGCCCCCGCCGCGACCTCCGCGACTGGGTCCGCGATCTGATTCCCCGGCTCGTTCTCGCCCCCTCTTTCGCGCTGGTGCTCCTCTTCGTCTACGGCTTCAATCTGTGGACGCTGCTCCTCTCCTTCACCAGTTCGAAAGCCTTCACGAACTTCCACTTCATTGGCTTCGCCAACTATCAGAAGCTCTGGACGTGGACCTTCCAGACGGACCCGCCGTCAAGCTGGTACACCGCCCTCGTCAATATGGGGTTGTTCGGCGGTCTCTATGTCGCCTTCTGCCTCGGGCTCGGCCTGACCCTGGCGATTTTGCTCGACCAGAAGATCCGTGGCGAAGGAATTCTGCGGCCGCTCTATCTCTATCCGCTCGCCCTCTCCTTCATCGTCACGGGCACCGCATGGAAGCTGTTCCTCGATCCGCGCATCGGGCTTGAGAAAGCCATGCACGATCTCGGCTGGTCGAGCTTCCATTTCGACTGGGTCGTCAATCCGCGGATGATGATCTACTGCGTCGCGATCGCCGGCATCTGGCAGACCTCCGGCTTTGTGATGGCGATGTTTCTCGCCGCGTTGCGCGGCATCGACAGCGAAATCCTGAAGGCGGCGCAGATCGACGGCGCGTCGGCCTACGCGACCTACCGGCGCATCGTGATCCCGATCATGCGGCCGGTCTTCATGTCGGCGCTGATCATCCTCACGCACATGGCGATCAAGTCATACGACCTGGTGCTCTCGGTGACCGGCAAGAATCCGGGTGGCGCGGCGGAGCTGCCGTCGACTTTCATGTATTCCTACACGTTTACCCGCGACCAGATGGCGGTCGGTTCGACGAGCGCCGTCATCATGCTCATGACGATCGCCGCGATCATGGTCCCCTATCTCTACTCCGAGCTGAGGGAGAAGCATCAATGACCGCCGCCGACGTCCTCAGCGCCGCGCCGGCTCGCGAGCCGACCCGCCATTCAACGACGACTCGCATCGTCATCTACGGGCTGCTCGTCCTCTTCGCGGTGATGTATCTCCTCCCGCTCGTCGTCATGGTCATGACGTCGCTGAAGCCGCTTGATGAAGTCACCGGCGGCAACATGTTCTATTTGCCACATGACCTGACTTTCGAGCCGTGGAGGAAAGCCTGGGGCACCGCCTGCGTCGGTCTCACCTGCGCGGGGATCAAGGGCTACGTCTGGAACTCGGTCAAGATGGTCGTGCCGGCCGTGCTCATCTCGAGCTTGCTCGGCGCGCTCAACGGTTACGTGCTGACCAAGTGGCGCTTTCCCGGCCACAAGCTCGTGTTCGGCATGATGCTGTTCGCCTGTTTCATCCCGTTCCAATCCGTCCTCATTCCGATGGCGACCATTCTCGGCAAGCTCGGGGAGATCGGTCGGGCGCTCCAAGACACCATCGGCGTCTCGATGGGCCTCGGGAATCCGACCGTCAATCTCGTCCTGGTGCACGTGGTCTATGGCCTCGGTTTCACTACCCTGTTCTTCCGCAACTATTACGAGACTTTTCCGACCGAGCTCGTGAAGGCGGCGATGATCGATGGAGCGGGCTTCTTCCAGATTTTCCGCCGCATCCTGCTGCCGAACTCTGCGCCGATCTTCATTGTCACTGTGATCTATCAGTTCACGAACATCTGGAATGACTTCCTGTTCGGCGCGACCTTCGCCGCGGGCGACGCGAGCCCGATGACCGTCGCTCTGTACAATATCGTCAATACCTCGACCGGCGTCATTGAATACAACGTCAATATGGCCGCTGCGATCATCGCCGCCGCCCCAACGCTTGTCGTCTACATTCTCGCCGGACGGTACTTCGTGCGCGGCCTGATGGCCGGCGCCGTGAAAGGATGAACGATGGCCACAGTGGAAATCCGCGCGCTGCGCAAGCGTTTCGGCTCGCTCGAAATTCTCAAAGGGATCGACATCGCGCTGGAAAAGGGGGGATTTCTGGTCCTTGTCGGTCCATCCGGCTGCGGGAAGTCGACCCTCTTGAACACGATCGCAGGGCTCGAATCGATCACCTCGGGCGAAATCCGCATTGGCGGACACGTCGTCAATGACCTTCATCCTTCGAAGCGCGACATCGCCATGGTGTTCCAGTCCTACGCGCTCTATCCCAACATGTCGGTGGCCGAGAACATGGCCTTCGGGATGGAGATGCGCGGCGTGCCGAGAGCCGAACGGGAAAAGGCGGTGGCGGCGGTCGCGAAGACTCTGCAGATCGAACACTTGCTCAAACGCCGGCCGAGCCAGCTGTCCGGCGGCCAGCGCCAACGCGTCGCCATGGGCCGGGCCCTCGTTCGGCAGCCGCGCGTCTTCCTGTTCGACGAGCCGCTATCGAACCTCGACGCCAAGCTGCGCGTCGACATGCGCGTGGAGATCAAACGCCTTCATCAGCAGACCGGAACCACGATCGTCTATGTCACCCATGACCAGATCGAGGCGATGACGCTCGCGACGAAAATCGCGGTGCTGAAAGACGGCGAGCTGCAGCAGGTCGGCACGCCACACGAAATCTACAACTCGCCCGCCAATCTCTTCGTCGCCGATTTCATGGGGTCGCCTGCGATGAATCTGCTCGAAGGGAAAGTGACTGGCGTGAACGGAGCGCGCCAAATCGTCCTGGAGCGTGACGAACATGCGCCCATCGTGCTGCCGATCCCGCCGAGCGCCGAGGCGGCAGGGCTCGCCGACGGCGCCAAGGTCATCTTCGGCATCCGGCCGGAGGCCGTGAACGACCGCGAAAGCATCGACCGCAACGCGAAGTCGGTCGCCTCGTTCGACGCCAGGGTCGAGATCGTCGAGCCAGCGGGCTCGGACACCTATGTCGTCACTCACGCCGCAGGCAAGGAGCTGACCGCCCGGATGCGCGCCGATACTGCCGTGCGCGTCGGCGAGAACCACACCTTCGCCTTCAATCTCGATAAAGCCATGCTCTTCGATCCCGAGAGCACGCGCCGGATTTGAGCGGCCGGACGCTTCCGGCCCGCGCCGCAGGCGCCGCTTGGCGCGCTTCGCCAATTGATGTCGAAGAGGAGTGAATGCCGAACCAGGAGACGGCCGACGTCGTCGTCGTCGGATCAGGGATGGGAGGCGCGAGCTTTGCGGCGGGGCTTGCGCCGACAGGCGCCAGAATTCTCATGTTCGAGCGCGGCGAGCGGTTGCGGGACAGCGAGGCGGCGCGCGACGCGCGAGCGATTTTCCAGCGCGGGGTCTTCAGGCCGCAAGAATCCTGGCTCGACGGCGCGGGGCGGCCGTTCAATCCCGGCAACTACTACTTCGTCGGCGGCAACTCGAAGCTCTACGGAGCGGTGCTGATTCGCTACAGGGCGCAAGACTTCGCACCGATCCAGTACAAAGAGGGCGCGACGCCCGGGTGGCCGTTCGGCTACGAGGAGCTGGAGCCGTGGTATTGCCGCGCCGAGAAGCTCTACAGGGTTCGCGGAGCCTTGGGCTTCGACCGCACCGAGCCGCGGCATTCGGAGCCTTACCCATTCGGTCCGCTGCCGGACGAGCCGGCGATCGCCAAGGTCCGCCAGCGGATGAAAAGCGTGGGCCTGGACCCGTTTCCCTTGCCGCTCGGCGTCGACCTCGAGACCTGGCTCAAACGCGCCCGAACGCCTTGGGACGCCTTTCCCGGCACGGGAACCGGCAAGATGGACGCGGAGACTTGCGGCGTCAACGAGGCTCTGGCTCATCCCAACGTGGAGCTGCGCGAAAACGCGCGGGTCGAGCGGCTGCTACTCGAAACGGACGGCAAGCGCCTCGCCGGCGTCGAAGTCCTGGTCGGCGGGGAGCGGAGGCGGATCGCCGCCAGGATCGTCGTACTGTCGGCCGGCGCGGTGAACTCGGCCGCTTTGCTCCTGGCGTCCAGCGAGCGCGGCCTCGCCAATCGCTCTGACGCGGTCGGCCGCCATTTCATGAATCACAATTGCTCGGCCGTGCTGGCGATCGACCCCCGGTCCGTCAACGACTCCGTCTATCAGAAGACCTTGGGGATAAACAATTTTTACCTGGACGACGGCCGGGGAGGGCCTCCGCTCGGCAATATCCAACTGCTCGGCCGCGTGACCGCGCCGATCCTCAAGGCGAGCCTTGGGCTGGCCCCGGAGTGGACGCTCGGCGTGATGGCGAGGCGGTCGGTCGACTGGTACGCGATGAGCGAGGACCTGCCGAACCCTGAAAGCCGCGTGACGGTGGATGGCGGGCCGATTCGCCTCGACTGGAAGCGCAGCAACTGGTCGGCGCATCGGGGCCTGGTGAAGTCGTTCAAGGAGCGATTGCGCGCTGCGGGCTATCCGATCGTCCTGTCGAAGCCCTTCGACCGCCGCACGCCGTCGCACCAATGCGGCACCGTTCGGATCGGCAAGGATCCGACGACTTCGCCGCTCGATCCCTACTGCCGCGCCTGGGACCACCCCAATCTCTTTGTGGTGGACGCATCCTTTCTGCCCACCTCGGCCGGCGTCAACCCCGCGCTTACGATCGCCGCTCAGGCGCTTCGCGTCGCGGACCACATTGCGAAGAACGACCTTTGATCACCGGGAACCGGACGATGGCCTACGACTACATCATTCTCGGCGGCGGCGCCGCCGGATGCGTGCTCGCCAACCGTCTGAGCGCCGACCCGTCGCTGAAGGTCCTGCTCCTGGAAGCGGGCGGCTCCGACCTGAACCCTCTGTTCAGGATGCCGGCCGGCTTTGCAAGGATGACCAAAGGGGTCGCAAGCTGGGGATGGAGCACGGTTCCGCAGAAGCACCTCAAGGGCCGCGTCGTCTGGTACACACAGGCCAAGGTCATTGGCGGCGGCTCCTCCATCAACGCGCAGCTCTACACGCGCGGCAATCCGAAGGATTACGACGCCTGGGTCGGCGAGGCCGGCTGCAAGGGGTGGAGCTACCGAGAGGTGCTCCCCTATTTCATCCGCAGCGAGGACAACCAGCGACTCGTCAACGCCTACCACGGCTACGGCGGTCCGCTCGGCGTGTCCTATCCGGTCAATCCGCCGCCGATCAGCTTCGCCTTTCTGCGCGCCGCGCAGGAATCGGGCATTCCGTTCAATGCCGACTTCAACGGAGCGATTCAGGACGGCATCGGCCATTATCAGCTTTCCACCCGGAATGCGGAACGGTCATCGGCGTCCAGCGCGTTCCTCAAGCCGGCGCGAAGCCGCAGCAATCTGACCCTGCGCCTGCATGCGCAGACGCTGAAGATCGAGATTGACAGGGGCCGGGCCGTCGGGGTGACGATCGCCCAGGGCGCCGGAACGGAGACCCTGCGCGCGGAGCGCGAGGTCATCGTCAGCTGCGGGGCGATCGGCTCTCCGCGTCTGCTTCAACTCTCGGGGATCGGTCCGGCGGACGAGCTGAGATCGGCAGGGGTGGCGGTCGTGCACGATCTTCCCGCCGTCGGCGCCAACATGCAAGACCACCTCGACCTCTACGTCATCGCGGAATGCACCGGCGACCACACCTACGACCGCGTCGCCCGTCTTGATCGGACGGTCTGGGCGGGCATCCAGTATCTGCTGTTCAGAACCGGACCCGTCACCTCGACCCTCTTCGAGACCGGCGGCTTCTGGTACGCGGACAAACAGGCGAGATCGCCGGACATCCAATTCCATCTCGGGCTCGGGTCGGGGATCGAGGCGGGCGTGGCCCAGATGAAGAACCCTGGCGTCACGCTGAACTCGGCCTTCCTCCGCCCCCGCTCGCGCGGGACGGTTCGCCTGGCGAGCGCCGATCCGAAAGGCCCGCCGTTGATCGACCCCAACTACTGGGCCGAACCCTATGACCGCGAGTGCGCTCTCAGGGGCTTGCGGCTCGCCCGCGATATCCTGCGCCAGCCGGCGCTGAAGCCGTTCGTGCTCGCCGAGCGATTGCCCGGCGACAACCTTAAGAGCGACGAAGAGCTGTCGGAGTACGCCTATCGATCCTGCAAGACGGATCATCACCCGGTCGGCACCTGCGCCATGGGGATCGGCCCGGAGGCCGTCGTGACGCCCGACCTCAGACTTCGCGGCATCGAGGGCTTGAGGATCGTCGACGCTTCCGTCATGCCCTTCATTCCCTCCTGCAACACCAATGCTCCGACCATCATGGTGGCGGAAAAAGCCGCCGACATGATCCTCGGGAAAGCGCCGCTTCCGGCGGCGAGTCTGTGAAAGAAGAAGCCGGTCCGAACGGCGTTCGATCGCCCTGATGCTCCCTGCTATCAGGTGAGAAGACGGCAGGGCGATCGGGCGACGTGGACCCTGTGGCGGTTGGACGCGCTCCCCCCCTTGTGGGGCGGGCAGGAGTGGGGAGTCGCGGCGCCGTCTCCGATAGGTGGGCCGACACACAGCTTTCGAGGTCTGGCGCGACCCCCAACCTTAATCCTCCCCACGAGGGAAGGAAATCGCCTTCGGCCGATTGCCCTTGAGAAGACGGGAACGCCGGATGCCTTCCGGTGCTTGTGATTTGAAAAAACGTTTCTTTTCAAAGGCTTGACTGCGTTCATCCTGAACTCGACTGTGTCAATTACAGGAAGAAAAAACTGCACGGTTTCAGCGCATAACAGGGCGATGAATCGAGTAGGCTCGGGCGCAAGAACGTCTCGCAACCGGTCTTCGATCCGACCTGAATCGGCCGGCGGCCGCCGCTTACGACTTTAAGAGGAATTGAAATATCTCAATCCAAGGAATATCTTAAAAATTCGGGCGGCATGGCTACGCCGATTCTTCGGAAACGCGTCATGTTCAGAAGCTATTCCTATCAGTTCTACGAAATGGCGCTGGCGGCGCTTGCGCCCGCCCGCGCGGCGTCGGACGCCGCCCACTTCGTCTTCCGCAATCCCTGGAATCCGCTGTCGAACACGCCTTTCGGCCGGAACCTGTCCGCGGCGGCCGAGCTCTTCGAACGCATGACGCGCCGCTACGGAAAGCCGACGTTCGGGCTGGGCGAGATCGAGGTCGACGACATCGTTCATCCGGTCCTCGAGGACGTCGTCTGGAGCAGGCCCTTCTGCAATCTCCTGCGCTTCGTCCGGCCGGACTTTCCCGGCGGTGACGAGCAGCCCAAGATGCTGATCGTCGCGCCCATGTCGGGCCATTACGCGACCCTGTTGCGCGGCACGGTCGAAGCGTTCCTGCCCTATTACGACATCCATATCACCGACTGGGCCGACGCGCGCATGGTTCCGTTCGCAGTCGGCACGTTCGATCTCGACGACTACATCGACTATCTGCGCTCGATCCTCGACCACCTCGGGCCGGGCGTCCACACCCTCGGCGTGTGCCAGCCGTCCGTGCCCTTGCTCGCGACTGTGGCGTTGATGGAGGCGAACAACGATCCCAACACGCCGGCGAGCATGACCCTCATGGGCGGGCCGGTCGACACCCGGCGCAGTCCGACCGAGGTCAACAAGCTCGCCGAGCGGCGGGGGGTCGAGTGGTTCCGCCGCAATTGCCTTCATACCGTGCCCTTTCCCTATCCGGGCTTCGGCCGCGACGTCTACCCCGGCTTCCTTCAGCTGTCGGGCTTCATGGCGATGAACTTCGACCGCCATGTCAGCGCGCATTTCGAGATGTTCAACCATCTGGTCAAGGGCGACGGCGACTCCGCCGAGAAGCATCGCGACTTCTACGACGAATATCTCGCGGTGATGGATCTCGACGCCGCCTATTACATGCAGACGGTCGAGACGGTGTTCGTTCGCCACGCATTGCCGAAGGGCGAGATGATGCATCGCGGGCAGCGGGTCGACCTGACGGCGATCCGCAATTGCGGCCTGATGACGGTCGAGGGCGAGAAGGACGACATTTCCGGCGTCGGCCAAACCTATGCCGCCCAGGAGCTTTGCGTAAACATTCCTGCGGCGAAGAAGCTGCATCACCTGCAGACCCAGGTCGGCCACTACGGCGTTTTCAACGGCTCGCGGTTCCGCAAGGAGATCGCCCCGCACATCCGCAAGTTCATCGCCGCGATCGACGAAGCGGCGGCCAAGCCGAACCGCAGGCGGGTCGCGCGCGCCCCCGTGGCGTCAGTCGAGGCTGAGGCGTAACTCCGGAGGTGGCGCCTATCAGAAAGGGGGCTCCTCCAACCGGCCTCGTCCCGAGGCGCCCTTTGCCGAAGGCTAAGGGCCGCGAAGGACGCTCGTTGGCCACCGCCACGGATCGGGGAAGGATGACCTTCATAAGCGGAAGGGCAGCGGCAGGTCTTCTTGCGTTGCTGTTGTCCGCCCCGGCCGGGTCCGCCGAGGCGGGACGACTTGTCATCTTCCCTTCAGACTATCCCGCCGGCTCGATCCTCATCAGCCAGACAGCCCGAAAGCTCTATCTCATCGTGGACGCCCACACCGCCATCGCCTATCCCGTCGCGGTCGCGAAACGGGGCAAGGAGTGGAGCGGAGCCGCCCGCGTCGAGGGCAAATATGTCGAGCCCGCCTGGTCGCCGCCGGATTCGGTCAGGCGCGATCACCCCGAGTTGCCGGACGTCATTGCCGGCGGCTCGCCGCGCAATCCGATGGGGGCCCGGGCCATCACGCTCGATCGCGCCGAGATCGCGATCCACGGCACAACCAGGGCCATGCGCGCCTCGATCGGCGCGGCTGCATCCTACGGCTGCATCCGGATGATGAACGAGGACGTGATCGACCTTTTCGACCGGATCTCGGTGGGCGCGCAGGTGGTGATGACGCCATGAACGGGCGTTCTGGCGCGCGCTCGCCCGGAGGCTCTTCCTGGGACGGACGTTCGTATCAAAAGTCGCTTGCGATGCCCTTGACTTCCCAGTCGCCGTAGCGGACCGGGTCGAGTCCGCCTCGGCCGCTGACTTCACGCGGACGCTCAGGTTTTGCCTGCGCGCGCCGCGCCTCGGCCTCCGCCAGCGCCCGATGGGCCGCGTGCGATAGAATGCGCGCGCCGAACGGGGCGGGCCCGGCGCCCGCATCGCCTGTAGACAGCTTGTCATTCCCGGCGCTCATCGCCGACGCCTCCGCAAGTCTCGCTCTCCAAGTCTCGTTCTCATTGCAAAAATAGATCAGTAACTCCCAAGCCGCCTGACGGCGCCGGCCACATCCTCCCCCGTGAAGCGTCAGCGGAACGGGGGAGGGGGGACCACGCGCCGCGCGGTGGAGGGGACATGCCGCGAAACCGACCGCCGCTTGGCAGTTCCGCAGATCATAATATCGGCGGCCGCTTCAATTCAACGGCGATCGGCTCGCTGCGAGTTCGCTGTGCTTGGGCGCCGCCTAGGGCCGTCTCCTCCTCCAGGGCCCCCTCCGAGATCGCCTCAGCCCGTGGGGAAGACGCGCGCCGATTCTTCGAAAACGCGCCCGTCGCGTTGGGCGACGGCCTTTTTTGGCGTAAGCGATGTCGGCGGCGTTTCGCCGGGGCGCCACCGTCGGCGCGCTTGGCGCGCCCGCTTGTCACCGGCTGCGCGTCGTAGAAAGGGGATGGAGTGATCGTCATCACGGGGGCCGCCGGCTTCATCGGCTCGAACATCGTTGCGGCGTTGAACGAGCAAGGCCGCGACGACCTCATCGTCTGCGACTGGCTTCGCCAGGATCTGCGCTGGCTCAATCTGCGCAAGCGGACGTTCCGCGACTTCGTTCCCCCTGACCAGCTGCTGGCGCAACTCGATCGGACCCGGCCGGAGGCGATCCTGCACCTCGGCGCCAACTCCTCGACGACGACGACCGACGGCGACGCGCTGATGCGGGTCAATTTCAAATACACCCTCGACCTCATCGACTATTGCGCCCGGGAGGGAGTGAAGCTGATCTACGCGTCGAGCGCCGCGACCTACGGCGACGGCGAGAACGGCTTCGACGATGACGGCTCGCTCGCGGCGCTGAAGAAACTGCGGCCGCTCAACCTGTACGGCTGGACCAAGCATCTGATCGACAAGATCGTCGCCGAGCGGCGCGAAAAGCGCCTGCCGCTGCCGCCCAAATGCATCGGCGTCAAATATTTCAACGTTTACGGTCAGAACGAATATCACAAGGGCGACATGGTCAGCGTCGTCGGCAAGAATTACCCGCGAGCGGCGGCGGGAGAGACCGTCGACCTCTTCAAGAGCCATCGCGAGGGCTGCGGCGACGGCGAGCAGTCGCGCGATTTCGTTTATGTCGACGACGCCGTCGCGGCGACGCTCTGGCTGGTGGACAACGGGCCCGCGCATGGCGTTTTCAACGTCGGAACCGGCGCCGCCGCATCCTTCCGGGCGCTGGTCGAGGCGTTGTTCAGCGCCATCGGGCGGAAGGCCAATATCCGCTACGTGCCGATGCCCGAGACGCTGCGCGACCGGTACCAATATTTCTCGTGCGCCTCTTTAGGCAATCTGCGCGCGGCCGGCTATCATCACGCCTTCGCGCCGGTCCAGGAAGGCGTGGCGCGCTATGTCGGATATCTGCAATCTGCGGATCGCTATCGGTGAATGCGCTTGGCCGAGCGACAGGGGCATGCCTGCCGGCGCAAGTCCAACAGAAGCGAATTGTTCCTGTTTCACTCCTGATCGAGCATTCAGCCTCCGTTCAAGCTGTCCGGCGTAGAGGATGTTCGCCTGCTTGAACAGGCGCTGCCAGACTCGAAGGATGAACTCATGCAAAAGACCTTGATTGCCTCGGCGTTCGCGCTCATGGGCCTGTCGGCCGCCGTTCCTGCTCAGGCGATGCCGTTTCCCCCGCTCACCGACGCGCAGTCGAGCGTGACGCTCGTTGCAATGGGATGCGGTCCAGGTTTTACCCGGGGACCCTATGGCCACTGCCACCCGATCCACGCCTACGTCGCCCCAGGCCCGGTGGTCGTTGCGCCGGGCGTAGGCGTCGGCGTTGTCGCACCGGGCGTCGGCGTTGTCGTGGGACCCCATCCCCACTGCTGGTGGCGTAACGGCGTTCGTCACTGCAACTAAGCAAGATCCACCGGCTCGCCCCGCGCTGCTTCGGAGGGTGCGCGTCCCGCGCACCTGGGCGGCGAGACGCCGCCCCTCCGATTCACCGCGATCTCCGTGGGGCAGCCCATGAAACTCTGCTCAGCCCCGATCGGGGGGCGTCAGGCTGTCGAGTGGAGGGGCTATCGCAACCCCTCGCCCTCGTGCCGAAGATTGATGCGTCGTCATGCCTATCAGAATCGGCGCGGCTGCGCTCACGAAACTCGATGATCGGTTCCGGTCACCGAGCTTCGTGCAACCGATAAGGAGACGGCTCTGCAGGTGACAGGTCCGCCCGAAACGCCCCGTGGAACTGGCTGCTGTGGAGGGCCACGTCCGGCGGAGCCAACTTTCGAGCGTTCGTCGCCCCGTCATCGCCGTCATCATCATCCTCTGCGCCACGATGGCGGCCATCACCGAGGTCGAGCGCTGGGGCGCCGCGCATTTGCGCTGCTGACCTGCAAAACGAATTGAATCGACGCCCGGCGGCCCCGGCGAGTGCGATAGCCGAACCGGTGGCGGTCGAGGAGACCGAGGAGGGCGAATGGCTCGTCCGCTACGCCCACGTCGAACTCGGGTTCATCGATAAGAGCGGCCGGCTGCGCCGACGCAAATTGTCGAAGCCGCGGCCAGCCTGTGGACTTGTGGACAACGCGGGGCGTTGCCCACAGGGTCCACAGGCGCGGCAGCAGCAACAGCAGCCGACCGCGTAAGTGGCCAAAAGTGTCAACCATGTATCCGGTCCAAAGTGTCAACCATCAATCCGGTTGCACACCCCGGGCGCAGACCCGCGGGTGGCGCGAAGCGCGGGGTATGGGCCGCTTTCCTCAACCCAAGTCGCATCGCACGGCCGTCGACCATGGTCCACCGCGCTTGGCGCTGCGAGCGGGGGCCTGCTAAGTATGGCGGCATGGACACGACTCTGACCGCCGAGGAGGCGCTTGACGAGTTCCGCGCCGCCGGCGCCCTTCTCGAGGGCCATTTCGTCCTCTCCTCCGGGCTGCACTCGCCGGTGTTCCTGCAAAAGATGTTCGTCTTCCAGGACCCGGCGCGGACCGAGCGCCTCTGCCGGGCGCTGGCGGCGAAGGCGCGCGAAGCCTTCGGAGACATCGACGTCGTCGCCTCGCCCGCACTCGGCGGCATCGTGCCCGGCTACGAGACGGCGCGCTGGCTCGGCGCCAAGGCGGTCTTCGTCGAGCGCGAGAACGGCGTCTTCACGCTTAGGCGCGGCTTCACGATCGCGGCCGGCGCGCGGGTGCTCCTGGTCGAGGACATCATCACGACCGGGCTTTCCTCGCGCGAGTGCCTCGCGGCGCTCCGCGAGCATCCGGGAACGATCGTCGGCGCGGCCTGCCTGATCGACCGCTCGGGCGGCAGGGCCGAGATCGGCGTAAGGCGGATCGCGCTCGCGACGCTCGACATTCCGACCTACCCCGCCGACGCGCTGCCGCCGGAGCTGGCCGCGCTGCCGGCGGTGAAGCCCGGCAGCCGCGCGCTCGCCGGCGCCGCCTGAGGGCGGACTCCCGTGAAATCCGCCTTCCGCCAAGCCGGAACCTGTCATCCCCGCGAATGCGGGGTCCAGAGGCGCGGGAAAGACACGGGGCTTTCCTTCCCCAGCTCCGCTGGGGAAGAGCCTGTCCCCGGGCGCAGACCCGGGGGTAGCGCCATAGGGCGTCGAAGGACGCCCGTCTTCGACGGGCTATGGCGCCGGATGGGGTATGGCCCACTGCCTCGAGCACAGTCGGATTGCACGAACGGCAGCCCCAAACTGCATCGAGCCATACCTGCCCGCCACACCCCATCCGGCCCTTCGGGCTGCCCCCGGGTCTGCGCCCGGGGGCAGGCTCTTCCCCGCTTCGCGGAGAAGGGGGGACGCGCCGGCTGCGCGCAACTCGCTCGAACCCGTGAGGAAACCGCTCCGATGACCGCGCTTCGCCTCGGCGTCAACGTCGACCATGTCGCCACGGTGCGCAATGCGCGCGGCGGGGCGCTTCCCGATCCGGTCCGCGCGGCGATCATCGCCATCGAGGCCGGAGCGGACGGCATCACCGCGCATCTGCGGGAGGACCGCCGGCACATCCACGACGAGGACATGCTCCGCCTCAAGGCCTCGATCACGAAGCCGCTCAATTTCGAGATGGCCGCGACCGAGGCGATGCTCGACATCGCGCTCAAGATCCGCCCGCACGCCAGCTGCCTCGTGCCGGAGAAGCGCACCGAGCGGACGACCGAGGGCGGCCTCGACGTGGTCAACGGCTTCCGCGCCTTGAAACCCTTCGTCGCGGAGCTGGCCCGCGCGGGGATCCGGGTCTCGATGTTCATCGAGCCCTCGGGCGAGGCGCTGAAGGCGAGCGCCGATCTCGGCGCGCCGGTGGTCGAGCTGCACACCGGCGCCTGGTGCGACGCGCTGGCGCACGGCGATTCGGCCCGCGCCGACTACGAGTTCGGCCGCCTGCGGGTCGCCGCAGCCGAGACCGCGGCCCTCAGGCTCGAATGCCACGCCGGGCATGGGCTCGATTACGGTTCGGCCCGAGCCATCGCGGGCCTGCCGCAGGTCGTCGAGCTCAACATCGGCCATTTCCTGGTTGGCGAGGCGATCTTCGTCGGCCTCTCGGAAAGCGTGAAATGCATGCGCGCGGCGATGGAGGAGGGGCGGAGAACCACCGAGAGGCGAGGGTGATCGTCGGCGTCGGCAGCGATCTCTGCGACGTCCGCCGCATCGAGCAGACGCTCGAGCGGTTCGGCGAGCGCTTCATCGACCGCTGCTTCACCGAGATCGAGCGGCGCCGGTCGGAAGCGAGGGCGGAGCGCGCCGCCTCCTACGCCAAACGGTTCGCCGCCAAGGAAGCCTGCGCCAAGGCGCTCGGCACGGGGTTGAAGCGCGGCGTCTTCTGGCGCGATATGGGGGTCGTCAATCTTCCCTCGGGCCAGCCGACCATGCGGCTCACCGGCGGCGCGGCCGAGCGGCTGAAGGCGATCCTGCCGCCGGGAACCGAAGGCTTCATCCACCTGACGATAACCGACGAGGGCCCGCTCGCCCAGGCCTTCGTCGTCATCGAGGCGCGCCCGGCGCGCTGAGCGCTCCTGCTTTTGGTTTTTTGGAGGAAATTGTCCCGGCCGCTCCGATGATTCCAGGCGAATCAACACCAAGGACACGAAGGTCGCACGAAGATCACAAGATCATGCACCGCGATGGCGGCGCCGATAATGGCGCGCCCCACCCGCTCCGTGCTCTCCGGTAAAGGCTCGTGCTTTGTGAATCCCTCCAATCCAGCAATCTCGGCTGCTCGGTGCAGCTAACCCCAGGCTGTGCCAAAACCCGACCAACATGCGCCGGCGGCGAGCGCCGCCGATGTGAAGCGGCCTTGCTGTTAAGGACCACCTAAGAGCTAATCCCCAGTCAGCTTGGACAGGGCGTTCGCGCGGCGAGAGACGATCCAAAGCATGCATTGGGGAATGGATGGCGATATCATTTTACGAACTGAGCGTGCCAACGTTCCTCCAGACCGTCAGGGCGGTCGGAGGCTTCTTAGATCGCGCGGCCCGGCACTGCGCTGAAGCCGGTGCTGACCCGGACGACTTTGTGCAGATCCGGCTCTTCGACGACATGGCGCCCTTCCACTTCCAGATCGAAGCGGCGTCGCACCATGCCGTATGGGGGCTGGAGGCTGCGAAAACCGGTGTGTTCGCACCTCCCGCATTGGTGGGGCCGGTGCCTTTCGCCGACCTGCGGGCCATGATGGACAAGGCGCAAACGGCGCTAGAGGCGTTGACTCCTGACGAAGTCAACGGTTGGGCGGGCAAGGAATTGGACCTTCAGATTGGCCCTCGACGGCTCGCCTTCACGTCGGAGACCCTGATTCTTTCGTTCTCGCTGCCGAACTTCCATTTCCACGCTGTGACCGCATACGACATCCTACGCTCGCGGGGCGTGCCGCTCGGTAAGCGCGACTATGAAGGCCAACTGCGTACGAACTCGCTGGGCTAGTAAGTTTCCTTTTCCACCATCAATCGAATTCCAGCAGCCCGACTCAACGACAGGGACCGTGGCGGCACCATCTCCTAGTCGGGTTTTGGCACAGCCTGACCCCGTATCGCCCCGTGATAGTACAAGAAGGTCACGAAGACCGTGCACAGCCAATACCTATACGTGCGGGAGGCGGCTCGACCGAGCATCGGCGCCGTATTGGCAATCCTCGATGTCGCTCGGCCTGGCTCTGATTCGGAGGTCCGGCGAACGATCGGTCAGGCCGCCGCATTTCTTTCCGACTTCGGATGTCGGACGCGGCAACCTTTTGGCGCCAGAAAGCTTTGGCGAGCTTTTCCGAAGGGCTTTCGACCGGTTGCGCCGCCGAACCACGAGATCGCGGGGCAAGCCCGGGTCATGGAAGGTGCTTCGACTTGCCATAGATGGACGTCGGCAGGCGCCGTTATGCACAAATTAAACCTTTGTTAACTCATGTGAAAGGCCGCGGATAAGGGGCCGCAGCCCTAATTCGTGACCTTTATGCAACAGCGCCCCAGGAAAGGCGTTTCCAAGGCCATTTCAAGACAGATTGCTGTTGAGACTCGCCGCGGGGAAGGTATGTTGAGCCGTGTGAACGGGAGCGTCCCGGTCGCGGACGGGTTTTGGGGGTCGGCTCCTTGGGGCAGGCCGCCGAGATCCGAAAACATCGGGAAGAGGGGGCTGACCACCATCGGTTTCATGGGTCGCTTGAAGCGGGCCGCCGAATCGAGAGTGAGAAGAACCAACGCCCATAATGTCAACTGGAGGTCAATTATGACACTCATCAAGAGCGCACTGCTCGGCTCGGCGGCCGCCATCGTCGTCGCCGCCGGCGCGCAGGCGGCCGATCTTCCTACTCGCAAGGCGGCGCCTGTGGCATACGTCCAAATCTGCAACGTCGGCGGCATCACCGGCTGGGTTCTGCCGGGCTCCGACACCTGCGTGAAGCTCTCGGGCTACATCACCGCGCAGTTCGAAGGCGGCAACCTCAGCACCCAGTACAATTGGGGCACGGTCGTCCAGGCTGTGACCGCCGCCACCAACCCGGCGGCCCCTGTCGTGTACAGGATCCCGGGAGCGTTTACGAATCCCGCGTTGATTCCCGCGTGGAGCCAGGTCAACCAGCGTGTTCTGATCGCTCAGCCCAACAGCTTCTACCGTGACGAGACCGGTTGGACGACTCGCGCCAACTTCGGCTTCGACTTCGCCTCCAACACCGCCTACGGGCCGTTGATCGGGCACTTCGACATCAACTCCGAAACGGGCAACGGGTTCGACAACGTCACCCACACCTATCTCAACACGGGCTACCTGACCTGGGCCGGCATCACCGCCGGTAAGGCCGCCTCGTTCTATTCGTTCACCGGCGGCGGCGACAACTGGGCGAACTTCGCCTCGCCCGACCAGAAGGGTTTCAACGAGCCGGATCTGCTCGCCTACACCGCCTCGTTCGGCGGCGGCTTCTCCGCCACCATCGCCGCTCAAAGCCCCGGCATCAGCCTCTATTCCGGCGGCGGGACGGACATGGGCTTCCCGAACAACGGCCTCATTGGAGGAAACGGCGGCGCCAATCCCGTCGACATCACCTTCGGCGGCCAGCGCTGGCCCGACTTCGTCGGCAACCTGCACGTCAAGCAGGGTTGGGGCGAGGCCCAGGTCTCGGGCGTGGTCCACAACGTCAACGTCCGCGCCGAGGCGCCTGGGAACGGCCAGTTCTTCAACAGCCCAGCGTTCTTGGGGGCTCAAACCCCATTTGCCTGCGGCGTTACCGGCACGCTTGCCTGCAACGGGCAGGAAACCAAGACGGGCTGGGGCATCGACGCCGGCGTGAAGATCAACCTCCCGAGCTTCGGCGCGGGCGACGACTTCCTGGTCACCGGCTCCTACACCCAGAGCGCGTTCTGGTATTCCGGCCTGCCGGACATGATGTGGGGCGAAAACGGCCAGGTCAACGGCAACGGCCAGCCGTGGTACGCGGCTGACGCCTACTTCAACCCGCTGACCAACCGGTGGTCGGCGCCGACCGCCTGGTCGGTCAGCGCCCTGCTTGAGCATCACTTCACCCCGCAATTCTACGTCGACCTCGAAGGCTCGATCGGCGGGGTCAAGTGGAGCAACATGGGCGGCGGCTGCAACTTCGCAATCGGGCTCGCGGGTTGTACGATTGCCCAGGCCGTCAACGGTCCGCTGTCGCCGAGCACGTTCACTTGGTTGATCGGCGCGGACATCGGCTGGAACCCGGTCACCAACCTGAACTTCGACCTCGAGTTGATGTATCAGAGCACGAACCAGGACCGGCCGAGCGGCTTCTTGGGAACGGTATACAACCAGGGCCTGGTTAATCCCGACGGAACCAGCGCCGCATATTTCGTGCCCGGCCAGTGGCATGGCGTCAGCGACGGCTTCGCCGGCCGTCT
>DASRSL010000086.1:0-21118 GCA_035656495.1 Roseiarcus sp. | reverse complement strand
CGCTTGAACGCCCGCTATTCGCTTCGTTTCCGCCGTTCACCCAAAGGCCGCAATCGCCCAAAGCGCGCTTTCCAACACCTTCTGGAATCGGCGCGGCCAGCGGCCCTCCGGTCGTCTGCAAAGAGGCCCTTGGCGCGCGTGCGCCGTCAATGTCCGGCGCGTGGCCCGACCGACGCTCGAGCGCAGCAGGGCGGGATTTCGCCGAGGCGCGCGATTGCGGCCCATTTGCCCGGCTCGCGATTGCGAAATGCTCATTATCGCGCCGAGGGCCGAGCTCTCTCTCTCGAACACTACAACTGCACCCCGCGGGTGAGCGCCCCGTCGATCACCAGATTGGTTCCCGTGGTGAAGCCCGACGCCGGGCTCGCGAGGAAGACGACGCCGCGTCCGATTTCCTCTGGAGTGGCCATCCGTCCGGTCGGATTCAGCGACAGCGCATGCTTGTAGAGGTCGGGCAGATTCTTTTCCGCGCTCTGCCAGAACCCGCCGTCGAAATAGGTGTTGCCCGGCGAGACCGCGTTCACCCGGATCATCTTCGGCGCATATTGATGCGCGAGCTTCTGCGCATAATGGACAAGCGCGGCCTTGAAGGCGCCATAGGCGGGACCGGCGAAGTCGACCTCGCGGCCCGACACCGAGGAGATGATGACAATCGAGGGGTGCTTCGACTTTTCGAGAAAGGGCAACGCGGCATTGACCGCGTGCACGGTATGCATCATGTCGACATCAAAGGCCCTTTGCCAGGCTTCCTCGGTGTCTTGCGCCGCGAGGGCGGAGACGTTCGCGACGAGGATGTCGAGGCCGCCGAGCGCCGCCACGCTCTCGGCGATGAATTTTTTAAGCGCCGCCTTATCCGCTACGTCGATTGCGGCCCCATAGGCGGCGACGCCCTTTTTCTTCATCAATTCGACCGCGGCCTTCACTTCGCTTGCATTGCGGGCGCAGATCGCAACATCCGCGCCCTCGTCCGCGAAGATATCGGCGGCGCGACGCCCGATGCCCTTGCTGCCGCCGGTGACAATCGCCTTGAGGCCCTTCAGTCCGAGATCCATGTTTTCCTCCCTACGGCGTTCACTTTGATGGCAGATAGGCCTTCAGAATCGAGGCGCCGAGCGTGTACTTCGGATCGACCATGTTCCCGAGCCTGATCCGCCCCGCCTGAGTCAGGAGAAAATAGGCCTCATACTGGTCGAAGCCGTAGTCCGACACCAGCCAGCGAACAAGCTCCCGGTAGGCGATGCGCGCCGCGTCCTCCATCGGCCGCGTGGAGCCGAGCGTCATGATGAATTTCTCGTTTTCCAGGCGAGGCCAGGCAATCGGCCATTTCTTGATGAGATCGACCTGAATGGTCGTCGTGGACGTCATCTCGACGGCGACGCCGCACAGTTCGCCGTCGCCCTGCGTCGCATGGCAGTCGCCGAGGAAGAGATAGGCGTCCTTATGGTGCACGGGAAAGTAGACGATCGCGCCCGGGCCCACATCGGGCACATCCATGTTGCCGCCCCAATAGTCCGGCTGAAGCGACGAAACCGCCTCGATTTCCGGGCTCACTCCGAGCGTTCCGATGAAGGGCTCGTAGGGCAGCGTGATCTTCTTATTGAACTTGATGCCCTGCTCCGTCACTTCCATCTTCTTGACCCTTTCCGGCAGGGGCGGGTTCAGCATCGCTGTGTTGTTGGTCGAGACGAGACCGCCGAATTCGGGGATGAGCGCGGTCGTGCCGATCGGCTGGGGGCCGCGCGGCTTGATGCTGTGGATATGGACACAGAGCGTGTCGCCCTTTTCGGCGCCGCGCACGGCGATCGGGCCGCATTGCGGATTGAGGAACGGCATGTGGAGCAATTCGGACGGCTTGTCGCTCTCGCTCTTGATCGCGCCCTCGAATGCGTCCTGCGTTTCGGCCACGACGACATCGCCGGGA
Organism: Roseiarcus sp.; assembly: GCA_035656495.1. Classification (GTDB taxonomy): domain Bacteria; phylum Pseudomonadota; class Alphaproteobacteria; order Rhizobiales; family Beijerinckiaceae; genus Roseiarcus. Next base: position 19,197 of record DASRSL010000086.1, on the reverse strand, counting down.
TCGATGGTCAGCACCGGATCCGCGTATGGCCCATAGACGTAGTGATATTTGCCCTGCTTTTCGACCGTCAGCTCATGAGTCTTGCCAGTCTTGGCCTTCGCCACTCCGGAGCGCGCCATGTAGGACGACTTGATCCAATCAGCCATTGCATCCTCCTTGCGGATTCAAATTGAAAGGAAGCGGCTCAGCGCTTCGGTGTCGGCGATCGTCGCCTTGTCGAGCGAGGCCACGATGCGGCCCTTGTCCATCACATAGGCGCGCCCGGCCACTTCCTGGATCAGTTCGACGTTCTGTTCGACGATCAGCACTCCGATCGGCTGGCGCCCCACCAGATTCTGCAGGAACTCGCCGATCTGCTGAACAATCGAGGGCTGCACGCCGTCGCTGGGCTCGTCGAGCAGGAAAAGCCGCGGATCGCCATTGAGTGCGCGCGCGATCGACAGCATTTCCTGCTGTCCGCCGGAAAGCGTGCCTCCCCGCTGCGCCATGCGATCGCGGAGAAAAGGGAAATAGCTGCATATTCCTTCAAGCAGCGCCTTGTCGTCGCCCTTGCCCGACCGGATGAAACGTCCCATCCGCAGATTGTCTGCGACGGTCATGTGCGGGAAAATCTCACGACCCTGCGGCACGTACCCGATGCCGCGCTTCGCCCGACGGTCCGGAGGTTCCCGCGTGAGCTCCTCGCCGCTCAGACTGACCTTTCCTGCGCGGAGCGGGAGCAGTCCGATGAGCGCCTTCATCAGCGTGCTCTTGCCGACTCCGTTCCGGCCCAGTACGGCGACGATCTCTCCCTGGTCGACTTCGATGCTCACGCCCTGCAGGACGTCGCCGGCGCCATACCCCACGCGCAAGTCGCTGGCTGAAAGCAGCGCCGCCACCTCACCGTCTCCCGAGATAGATGTCGCGCACGTCCTGCCGCGCAGTCACCTCATCGATCGTTCCCTCTGCGAAAACCCGACCCTGGTGCAGCACCGTCACGCGTCTGGCGATCTGGCGCACGAACGCCATGTCGTGCTCGACGACGAGGATCGTCAGGCCGGCGCGATTGAGGTCGCGCAGGACGGCCGCGGTATTCCCCGTCTCCTCGGGCGCCATCCCGGCAGTCGGCTCGTCGAGCAGCATGATATCGGGATTCCCGGCCATGACCATGGCGATCTCCAGCCACTGGCGCTTGTGGTGGGGAATTTTTGCGGCGGGCGTTTCGTCGTCCCGATCGAGGCCGAAGCGCTCGAGCGCCATCCGATATCGGTCTTCGCCCTCGGCCCCCGTATCACTGCGAATGGAGGCGAGTGGAATCTCGAGGTTCTGTCGAACGCTCAGGTTTCCAAACACGCGATTGGTCTGAAAGGTGAGCCCCAGCCCCTCCCTCACCCGGCGAGACGGCAGCATCCGCGTGATATCTTTCCCCTTGAACACGATGCGACCGTCATCGAGCCGGTGAATTCCACAAAGCAGAGCGAAGAAGGTCGACTTGCCGGCGCCGTTAGGCCCAATGATGCACCGTAAGTCGCCGGCTGCGACATCGAGCGTGACATCGTCGATCGCGACGACGCCGCCGAAGCGCTTCTTCAGGCCATCGATCAAGAGAATGGAAGCTTCTGTCATGCCGGCGGCTAACCGTGAGCTCGGGCGGTCGACGTCTTGGAAAGCGTCGAACGACGGCCCGCCAGGTCGGCGAGGGTGACGACGAGTCCTCTCGGAAAAAACACCATGACGATGACAAGCAACGCGCCGATGATGACGAGAGCGTATTGGTTGCCGGATGAGGCGAGCCGATAGTTCAGCCAGTTCAGCGCATAGGTGCTGATGACCACCGCGAGCAGCTTTTCGCGTCCGCCCACGGCCACCCAGATGACGGGCAAGGCGGCGGAGAGCAGGCCGACCTGGGAAGGCGTTATGTAGTTCCCCCACTGCACATAAAGGAGCCCGGAAAGCGCCGAAAGAAGCGCGGCGAGGATGAAGACGAGCCACTGCCGCACGCGAATGTCGTAGCCGAGCATCTCTGTGCGGAGCGCGTCCTCGCGGATGGCGAGCATGACTTTGCCGTGTCTCGAGTTCACGAGCATCCGGCAGGCGACGTAGCAAACGAGCGCGATGCAAAACGCAAAATAGAAGAAAGCGTAACCGGAAAGCACGAAGGCGCCGATTTGGAACGCGGGAATGCCGGTCATGCCGTTGTAACCGCCGAGCTGCACGACGCCCACTCTCCATTGATAGCCGGCAGTCTGTCCGAGGAAAGTCTCGAGCAGCAGGGTGAGAACCAGCGTGAGGATGGGCAGGATCCACATCTGCACCCGGGCGAAGAACACGAAATATCCGAATATCGCTGCGACGATCGCGGCAGCGATTAGGCCGCCGAGGCTACCCAGCGCCGGGCCCCAGGATTGGCCCACGAGATTTCCGGCGATGACGCCGTAGGCATAGCCCGCGATGCCGAAATAGGCGACCTGGCCGAAACTCAGCACGCCGCAATATCCCCACAGCAGGCAGAGACCGAGCGCCATGGGAATGTTCAAAAGATAGTATGAAACATTGTAGGCGGCAAAATCCGAAAGATAGAGCGGGACCGCGAGGAAAAGAGCGATCACGATCGCCGCGCCGGCCCAGAAGATCGGGCCTCGCCCGAGATCCTCCGACCCGTTCAGCAGGGAAAAAGGACTGGCCATCGTCAGCGTATTCTGTTGCGAAGATCGAGACGGCGCTGGATGGCCGCGGAGATCCCGTCCGGCAGCAGTCTGATGATGATCAGCGCGGCGAGCAGGAGCGCGACACTCCCGAGAAACGCGCCGAGAAAGAAGCCGACCGGCGTCTTCACCAAGGACAGCAGAAGGCTGCTGCCGACCGCCCCGGCAACGACATTGGTCGCGCCGCCGACAACGACAGTGATGAAGGCCGACGCCACGAATTGCTGACCCATGAACGGCATGATGGACGTCGTCGGAGCGAGCAGCGCGCCGGAAAGTCCCGCGAGCCCCGCGCCGAGCGTGAACGTCATCATGTAAATGCGACGCGTATCGACCCCGAGCGCTCGCGCCATCGCCGGATTCTGCATCGTCGCCCGGGCCTGGAGGCCGATGTCCGTGTGGTTGTAGAGCCACCACAGGGCGACGACAAGCAGCGCCGCGACGACGAACATCGCAAGCCAGTAGTACGAGAACGAATATTGCCCGAGGGCGATATTTCCCTCGGGGATCTGGATCGGCGGCATGAAGGGGCCAAACAGCAGCAGGAACCCCTGTGACAAGACGAGGCTCACGCCCCAAGTGACAACCAAGGCCCCGAGCTCCCTCCCGTAGAAGCGCCGGACGATCGTCATTTCGAGCGCGGCCCCGAACATTCCGACCACGACAAAAGCGATGATCGACGCCAGCCAGAACGGCGCTCCCCGGCTGTAGGAGGCCGAGGCCGCGTAGGCTCCCATCATCATCAGTTCGCCATGCGCGAGATTGATGATGTTCATCATCCCGAGGATGATGATCAGTCCAAGCGCGCACAGCAACAGGAACGCCGCGTTGGTGCAGAACTGATAGGCGACGCTCGCGACGACCCCGATCACATCCATTATTATGAGGATCCGCAGTGGTTCGGAAGGACGGCGGCGCCCATAGGGACCGCCGCCTTGGATGTGCGCGCTAGAGGGCGAACATCTTGAAATAGGGATCTTCGTCGGGGGTATACTGCTTGAACTCGGGGGTGCGAATGAGGTTGACCCCGAGACGCTGCAGCCACCAAGCCTGAATCATCGGCCAGTCGCGCACGAACCTGACGTTATGCTTTTCGTCGCAGTAGGCGAGGCGGATCGGGTGAGCGCAATGATGCGTTCCGGGTTCGAGAAAGACGCTTCCCTCCGGCGCCTCGATAGTCCAGCCCATCTCCAGACAGCGCTTGACCTTCTGCTGATCGACGGTGTGGGCGAGACGCGCCGCCTTGGCGTAGAGATGGATCGTGAAATAGGTGTTCTGGGCCATCTCTCCGATGTACGGGTCATCGGGGAACATCGTCATCCAGCGCTTGACGAATGCTCGGTTGCGGGCTGTCGGAACCTCCAGTTGGTATTGGATGGCGTTGTGCATGCGCGCCAGCGACGGCGGAGCGAAGCGTTTGTGCTCGTAGCCCTGAGCCATGTTCACTGTGGAGGCCATCGGATACTTGAGTCCCGCCGCCGCAGCCTGCGGATAGTAGTTGTGGTGGTTCTGTCCGACGAGCAGGGTCATCACCCAGTCGGGTTTGGCCGCCTGGATGCGGGCGATCACCTGGCTGAATTCCGACACCGAGAGCGGGATGAACTCCTCGCCGATGATCTTGCCGCTGACCAGCGGGATGAACGCTTTCGTCCAGGCGGCAGTCAATTGGCCGAAATTGTAGTCGGCCGCGATCGTATAGCATTTGGGGCCGAATTTCTCGACCATGTACTGCACGGTCGGAATGACCTGTTGCTCGCAGACCGGACCGGTGCAGAAGGTGTTGGCGTCGGCGACGCCGCCCTCATACTGGTTGGTGTAGAAATACAGCTGCTTGAACTGGTCGACGATCGGCCGGATCGCTTCGCGCTCGGCGCTCGCGAAGCCCGCGACGAGCACATCGACCTTGTCTTCCTGAATGAGCTTGCGCGCGAGCTGCTGCCAGACCGCATTGTTGCTCTGGCCGTCCGACGAAAGCAATTTGAGCTCGCGGCCGAGGATTCCTTTTTCGCCGGAATCGATCAGGATCTCGGCGTCCTCCACATAGGCGAGGTCGACCGGCGACTTGTCCCCGCCGTCGTCGACAATCGCCAGTGACGTTCCATCCTTGCTGATCACTGGCGGATTCTTGGCGATCGAGGCCGCCGCTCCGAGGACGCCCGCCCCAATGTCAGGGGCGCCCTTGAGAGTCTTGCCGTCGTTGATCTCGGAGACCGCGAGTTGGGCCGCGTGCAGCTTCTGTATGCCGTAGACGGAGAGGTTGCCGGATTCGTCCTCGATGAACCCCATCTTCACCGGGGCGCTCGTCTGCGCGCCGTACGCGGCGGCGGAATAATCGAAGCCCCTCAGGTAGGTCGGCAGCGCCACGCCGGCGCCGAGGCCGGCCGCGGCAATGCCCTTCACAACGGTGCGGCGATCGGCGCTTACCGAGTCGGAGGATTCCAACGCGACCTCGCTATGCGACTCTACTTCTCTGTCGGTCATCTGATTGTCCTTTCGTCGTCTCCACGCCCTCGTCGCGCCTCGGTGTTTTTAAGTTCGTTGGCGTCCTTGTCCGCAAAGCGGCGAGCCTTGCGGAAAGCTCTTCGACAGATATCGCCTGCGCATGCTCTCCTTGCGCAGGCGCCGATAGGCTTCGTCGTCGAAACCGCTGGTCCCGATCAAATAAATGATGGCTTTTAGGACCATGCGTCAAGCGCCGAGCCTGCCAAGGACCGGTTCTCGCGCTTCGCGCCCGTTCATAAAGCCGACATTGGAGGGCGACAAAGGGTCAAAATCGGATTTCGAACTGAGACACGTCCGTCAAGCCGAGTTCCCGCCCGCCGCCGGCTCCGCCATCGCGCTGTACAGCGTCCGCGCCTCCGGGGCCGGCCCCCTTCGTACGCCGAGCGCCTCGACCCTGACCGCGAGCCAATGCGACCCCTGGGCAAAGGTGAGGACGTCGCCGCAGCGCACTGTGCGGCTCGGCTTGTCGAGGGGCATGCGCGCCTCGCCGCGCGACAGACGCACCCCGCCCTGTTCGACGATGCGCGCGGCGAGGCTGCGGGTCTTGAAGAACCGCGCCCGCCACAGCCAGACGTCGACGCGGCAAGAGTCGGCGTCGCCGCTCAACCCGCGGACCCGGCGGCGGCGCGGCGGCGCGCACGGCGGCGCGCCCGCCGGGCGAAAGACGGTCCCCCTCTCCCGCGCAGCTCTGCGGCGGCCGACGGCGCGGCGCCCCCTTGACTGTCCCCGGTCCCCGGGCTTGGACCCGTGGAAGATCCGGGGGTCGCGGGGTCCCTGCCTCGCTTCGCTCGGGACAGACTCTCCCCCGCTTCGCGGGGAAGAATGCGCGGCGCCATTCGGCGGCGGCGCCATAGGCTAGTCTCGGCGGGATCGGAGCTGCGGACGCGCACGAATCCGAGGCCGCGCAGGATCTGGACTGCTTCCCCCGGCTCCCACCCGAGCGCCGCGAGCAGGGCGGGGGTCAGCTCGATGAGCCCCTGGCGCTCGGGCGCCGCTTCGCGCGACAGCGCGTCGAGCCGCTCGAGCGAGAGAACCGGCGCCGCCATTCCGGCGACGGCGCGAAGGCCTCTGAGGCCGAGCGCCTCGGGCGGCGGCTGCGGATGCGGAAGAACACTCAACCTGTCGGCGGCGGGGCGGAAGCGGGGCGCGGCAAGCTCGGCGAAGGGGGCGCCGATCGTCCGAGTCTCCTCGGTCAGCAGTTCGGGCAGATAGAGCGAGAACGCGCCGAAGCGGACGCCGAAACTCCTGAGGACGCGCCGCTCCTGCCGGCTCAGGGCGCGAACGTGCTCGTCCGCCCGGCGCCGGTCGAGGACGCCGAACTGTTCGACGAGCTGGTAGGCCACTCCCCTCGCAAGGCCCTTGAGGCGTCCGTCGGCGATGGCCTCGGTCAGGCGCTTCAGCGCGGCGAGCCGCCGGCTCGCTTCGCCGGCGACGAAGGCCTCGAGCCGCCGGGCGGCGCGCTCGCGCACGGCGTCATGGCCGAACTCGCCGAGGAGCCGCACGCGCGGCTTGAACGGAGCCCCGCCGACGATCTCGCCGGTCGCGAGCCCCCGCCACACCACCACGCCGCCGGCCCCGAGCGCGAAGGCCTCGTCGCTCTCGCTCGCGAGCTCGCCGAGCCTGCGCGCGATTTCCGGCGCCACCGCCCGTTCGACGGCGCCGCGCAGCGCGCGGTTCTCCAGGTCCGAGGCGCCGCGCTCCGGCTCGAAATGCACGCCCGAAAGCCTGCCGACGACATGGCCTTCGACCATCACCGCGCCGTCGGCGCCGATCCCGCTGAGAATGGGGCCGGCGCGCTGGTGCAGCGAGCGCAGAAGCGTGCTCGTGCGCCGGTCGACGAAGCGCTGCATGAGCGACTGGTGAAGGGTGTCGGAAAGCCGGTCCTCGAGATCGCGCGCGCGGCCCTGCCAGGCCGGCGGATCGGCGAGCCAGTCGGCGCGGTTGGCGATATAGGCGAGGGTGCGCACGCGCGCGAGCCGCATCGAAAGCGCCTCGATGTCCCCGTCGGCGCGGTCGAGCGCGGAGAACTGGCCCTGCATCCACTCGTCCGGCACGCGCCGGTTTCCCTGCGTCAGATGCTCGAACAGGCCGCCGATGAGGCGCGTGTGCTCCTCCTGCGTCGTCTTGCGGAAATCCGGCGTCTGGCAAGCCTCCCAGAGCCGCCTCAGGTTGGCCCGGTCGCGCGCGCGGCGGATGACGGTCGGCTCGCTCGACAGCTGGCGCAGGGTCGTCTCGTCCTGGGCTTCCTCGGACAGCCGCAATCCCGGCCTGGGCGGCGGCTCCGCGAGAGACCGCATGAGCCCGTGGAGAGAATCGAAGTCGAGGCGCGCGTTTCGCCACTCGGCCGCCAGAACCGGCGGGAAGGAATGGCCCTCGACCGACCCCACGACGTCGGGGTCGAGGTCGGGCGCATCGCCGGTGACGCCGAATGCGCCGTCCCGGCGGAAACGTCCGGCCCGCCCGGCGATCTGGGCAATCTCGTGCGAATAGAGGCCGCGCGTGCGCCGGCCGTCGAACTTGCGAAGGCCCGCGAAAGCGACGTGGTCGACGTCCATGTTGAGGCCCATCCCGATCGCGTCGGTCGCGACCAGGAAATCGACTTCGCCGGACTGGAAGAGCGCGACCTGAGCGTTGCGGGTGCGGGGACTGAGCGACCCCATCACCACCGCCGCGCCGCCGCGATGCCGGCGGATCAACTCGGCGATCGCATAGACCGCTTCGGCCGAAAAGGCGACGACCGCGCTGCGCCGGGGCAGGCGGGTCAGCTTCTTCGGGCCGGCGTAGCTCAGCGTCGAGAGGCGCTCGCGGAACTGGATCTCGGCGTCGGGGCAGAGGCGGCGGACGAGCGGAACCACGGTCGTCGCGCCCATCAGCATCGTTTCCGACGCGCCACGGGCATGCAGGAGGCGGTGGGTGAAGACGTGGCCGCGCTCGGGGTCGGCGCAGAGCTGGATTTCGTCCACCGCGAGGAATTCGACCCGCCGCTCGAGCGGCATGGCCTCGACGGTGCAGACGAAATATTGCGGATGCGCGGGGACGATCTTTTCCTCGCCGGTGATGAGCGCGACCCGGGCCGCGCCCTTCGCCTTGACGGTGCGGTCGAAGATTTCCCGCGCCAGCAGCCTCAGCGGCAGGCCGATCATGCCCGAGGAATGCCCCAACATGCGCTCGACCGCGAGATGCGTCTTGCCGGTGTTGGTCGGGCCGAGAACGGCGACCAGTCGCGAGCGGTGCGGCGAGTCGGTCATGCGCCGAATGTGGGGGATAACCGCGTCCGCCGCAAGTCTTCGCCTGCCTTGACAAGAGGTTGACAGACCCGCTCGCCGAGACTGGTCAACCCGCAGCGATGCCCTGCGCGGCGTGGCTGCCGGCGGCCTTGTCCTCGCCTCCTTTCCGCTGCAAGCCCTCCGAGCTCGTCGTCGTCTCGCTCGCGGCTCAGCTCGCGCCGATCCCGGCGACGGGGAAGGTCGTCAGGTAACGCGGAGAAAATGTTGGAAGCCGGGCTGGGCCGCTTGTTGCGAGCCCGCAATGAGCCTTTCGAGACCCGGTCTCCTTTTTTGTCGCGCCGTGTCAGCGGTCGGAGAACGAGGCAGATTGCAATGATCGTTGCCTGCATCGTTCTCGCAGGCGGAGTTGCCTTCGGCCTGCTGCTGCTCGCAACGCCGTCTGTCAGCGACGCGAGGACGCTTGTTCGCGCGCAGGCCATCACGCACGGCGTCGCCTATCCGGGCCCAGCTGCGCCGCGACGCTTCACCGAGGCGCTGGTCGCGACGGAGGATCACCGGTTCTTCTTGCCATTCGATCCCGGCGTCGACCCGGTCGCAATAGCCCGGGTGAGTCTCTATGAGCTCGCCCGGCATCGCGGTGATCCTGGCGGGAGCACGATCGCCCAGCAACTCGCGAAGATGCTTTACGTCCCGGAACGCGAAGGCTTTACCGGCAAGCTGGAACGCGTGGCGCTGGCAATTAAACTGAGCTTTTCCTACTCCAGGAGCGAAATTCTCTCCATGTACGCCGAGGTCGCGTATTTCGGCGACGGCTACTATGGCCTCGCAGCCGCAAGTTGCGGATACTTTGGCAAGCGGCCTGCTGACCTGTCCTGGGCCCAGGCCGCGACCTTGGCGGGGGTCGTCAACGCGCCAAGCGCGGATGACCCGCGCACGCACCCCGACGCCGCCCGTTCGAGGGCGACCCATGTCTTCGACAGGCTGGTCGCGGTTGGAGACCTGGCGAGGGCGCAGGCGACAGCCTCGTTGTCAGAGCCCTTCGGTCTTCGTGCTGACAAGGGGGCGGAATGCTGAGGCATGCGTGCGCATCATGAGATGATGCATTGCGTGTTTTCGGGGGCGCCCGCCACCGATTGTGGGTGCGCCGCGAAGAGATTCGACCCCTTGACGGCGCCGGCGGCCTCTTGCGGATGCGAGGCCGGTCACGCTCTTGTCATCGAGCCCGCGGTCACGACACAATGAAATGAGGAGTCCCCCCTGGACCAAGGACGAAATGGCGCGTTCCTCCGACCCGACAGCCGCGCCTTCGTACGGCTCTGGGCGCGCCGCCATCGTCGTGATGGGCGTCTCCGGGGCCGGCAAGACGACCGTCGGAAAGCGATTGGCCGAGGCGCTCGGCGCTGAGTTCGTTGACGGCGACGAACTGCATTCGGCCGCGGCCCGCGCGAAAATGGGCGCAGGCCACGCGCTCGACGACGCCGACCGCTGGCCGTGGCTCGATCGCATTGCGGCCGCGCTCGCCGATCCGGCGGCGGAGCGCGGCAGAGTGGCCGCCTGCTCGGCGCTGAAGCGCGCCTACCGCGACCGGCTGCGGACTGGGGTCGGGGCCGCCCTGCGCTTCGTCTATCTTAAGGCCGATCCCGATCTCATGCGGGCGCGGGTCGCCGGCCGGATCGGCCACTATATGCCGGCTTCCCTGGTGGACAGCCAGTTTGCGACGCTCGAGCCGCCGGTCGGGGAAGCTGACGTCGTCACGCTCGCCGCCGACGCAGAACTCGACGTCGCCATTCCACAACTCGCCGGGGCGCTCGCTCCTGACGACCGTCTTGCAGTCGCCGCGCAAGTGCGCGACGCTGCGCGCGAACCAAGGCAACGATACGGGAGGGCATCCATGTACCACGGTCAGGTCGAAGGGACGGACATCGTCGTCCTCGATCCGCGCTTCAAGCCGCTGTTCGCCGGCTATGTGCGGGTCGAGCGTCTGTGGAGCGGCGCGCGCTGGAGCGAGGGCCCGGCGTGGTTCGCCGCCGGGCGATACCTCGTCTGGTCCGACATCCCCAACAACCGCATGCTGCGCTACACAGAGCCGTCGGGCCACGTCGAGGTCTTTCGCGAGCCCTCCAACAACTCGAACGGCAACACCGTCGACAATCAGGGCCGGCTCGTGACCTGCGAGCACCTGGCGCGCCGGGTGACCCGGACCGAAATCGACGGCTCGATTTCGGTCGTCGCCGACCGGTGGCAGGGCAAGCGGCTGAACTCGCCCAACGACGCCGTCGTGAAATCGGACGATTCCATCTGGTTCACCGATCCGGCCTACGGGATCGACAGCGACAACGAGGGCGACCGCGCGACGCCGGAGATCGACGGCTGCCATGTCTATCGGGTCGATCCCGGCGGCGGCGCCGAGCGGGTTATCGACGACATGGTGCGGCCGAACGGCCTCGCCTTTTCGCCCGACGAGCGTTTTCTCTACGTCGTCGACACCGGGGCGACCCACAAGGAGAACGGGCCCCGCCACATCCGCAAATTCGCCGTGTCGAAGGACGGCAAGGGCGTGACGGGCGGCGAGGTCTTCGCCGAATCGACGTCCGGGCTGTTCGACGGCTTCCGCGTCGATCGGCAGGGCCGGATCTGGACCAGCGCCGGCGACGGCGTCCATTGCTACGATCCCGACGGAACCCTGATCGGCAAGGTCCTCATCCCCGAGATCGTCGCCAACGTCACATTCGGAGGAGCGAAGCGGAACCGGCTCTTCATCTGCGGGACGACGTCGCTCTATTCGGTCATGCTGATGACCAATGGCTCGAAGCTCGGCTGAGCCGATGGGAGGCGAAGAAGGCCGGGTCCGCGGTCTCGAGCGTGGTTTTTTTTTGCAGCGGCTCAAGGAGAAGCGAATGGGCGCGCAAGTCGCCTTCAAACGTCCCGACGGACGCGAGGCCAAGGGTTATCTGTCGAACTCTACGGCCGGCGACGCGCCGGGACTCGTGGTCATCCAGGAATGGTGGGGCCTGCAGGAGCAGATCAAGGCGATGTGCGACCGCTTCGCGCTCGCTGGCTTCGACGCCCTGGCGCCTGATCTCTTCAATGGCGTCGTCGTGCCCTATCACGACGCGGAGGCGGCCGGGAGGCAGATGTCGTCGCTCGATTTCATGGACGCGACCGATCAGACCGTCCGGGGCGCGGTTCAGTATCTCAAGCGCAACGGGGCCAAGGTCGGGCTGACCGGCTTCTGCATGGGAGGGGCGGTCGCGGTCATCGGCGCGGCGCGAATTCCGGAGCTGACGGCCGCCGTCACCTTTTACGGCCTTCCGCCCGAGCAGGCGGTCAAGCCGGCGGACGTCAAGGTTCCGCTGCAGGGTCATTTCGCCAACCGGGACGACTGGGTCGCGCCGAAGACCGTCGACGGCTTCGAGCAGGCCCTGAGGGCGGCCGGAAAGCCATTCGAGTTCTTCCGCTACGACGCCGATCACGCCTTCGTCAACGAGCAGCGCATGGCGGTGCACGACCGCCATGCCGCGGAGATCGCATGGGGGCGCGCGACGGCGTTTTTCCACAGTCTCCTGGGGTAGCCGGTTCTGGCGGGCGTCCGCCCGCGAGGATCGGAGGGGCGGCGTCTCGCCGCCCAAGGTGCGCGAGACGCGCACCTTCCGAGGCGATCAGGAGACGACCTTGCGACGCGCGGCGACCGGCGCCGTCCGCCGGAGCTGCGCCGCGCTCGAATGCTTTGGAAGCTTCTCCGCAATCCCGTAGAGGCGCTCGCGCCGGTCGATTTCGGTCATCACATCGTCGGGCGCCACGTCGCATTCGGCCCAGATGATGGCGAGATGGTAGAGCATGTCGGCGCTCTCGAGGATGACCTGCTCGCGATTCATCATGACCGCGTCGAGGCCGACTTCGACCGGCTCCTCGGCGAGCTTCTTGGCCATCTTTTGCACGCCGTCGCGGAAAAGCTTGGACGTGCGCGAGGCGGAGGGGCCGCGCTGCCGCGCGGTTCCGACGGCCGCAACGATATTTTCGCGATCGGCAGTTGAAAAGGCAGCTTTCAGGCCGCCGCCAGAGCCTCGAACATCGGTCGGCCGTCGACGCCGCCCATGAGCGGGTCGATCAGGTTCTCGGGATGCGGCATCAACCCGAGCACGTTGAACCGCTCGTTGAACACGCCGGCAATGCCGTTCTCCGAACCGTTCGGGTTCGACGCCGCATCGACCCGCCCAGACGAATCGCAATAGCGGAACGCCACCCGCCCGGCGCCTTCGATCGCCTTGACCGTCTCGTCGTCGGCTTCGAAATTTCCCTCGCCATGGGCGATGGCGAACTTGACCACCTGCGCCGGCGCGTAGCCGCAAGTGAAGGGGGTTGCGGCGTTCTCGACCCGAAGGTGCTGCATCCTGCAGACGAAGCGCCGGCCCGCGTTGCGCATCAGCACGCCCGGCAGGAGGCCTGCCTCGCAGAGAATCTGGAAGCCGTTGCAGATGCCGAGCGCCAGCCCGCCCCTCGCCACGTGGCGGCTGACCGCCTGCATGATCGGCGAGCGGGCGGCGATCGCGCCGCAGCGCAGGTAGTCGCCGTAAGAGAAGCCGCCGGGAAGGACGACGAGATCGACGCCGGCCGGAAGGTCCCGATCGCCATGCCAGAGAATCGCCGGCTCGCGGCCGGTCGTCTGCCGAAGAGCGCGGGCGGCGTCCCGCTCGCGATTGGACCCCGGAAAGAGAATGACCGACGCCTTCATCGGCTCAGACGATCTCGATCGCGTAGTTTTCGACGATCGTGTTGGCGAGCAGGCGCTCGCAAGCCTCGCCGAGGGTCTTGCGCGCGTTCTCGCGATCCGCGCCGTCGAGCTCGATCTCGAAGATCTTGCCCTGGCGAACGGACTTGACGCCGTCGATGGACAACGAACGCAGAGCGCCTTCGATCGCCTTTCCCTGCGGATCGAGCACTGCGGACTTCAGCGTGACGATGACGCGCGCCCTCAAGCTCCTCTTCTCCGTTCGTTCAGGCCGCGTTCGACGTCCGGGCCATGGTCAGGAGCGCATATAGCGCCGTCGGATCGCGCGTGGCGCGCAACTGGGCGGCGATCGGCGCGTTGCGCAACAGCCGCGCGCTCGTCGCGAGCGCCTTGAGATGATCGGCGCCCGCCGACTCCGGCGCGACCAGCATGAAGATGAGATCGACCGGGAGTCCGTCCGGCGCGTCGAAGTCGATCGCACGGTCGAGACGGGCGAAAACACCGAAGATTTCCGCGCACTTTGCAAGCTTGCCGTGAGGAATGGCGACCCCGTCGCCCACTCCGGTCGACCCGAGACGCTCACGTTGCAACAGCGCGTCGAAAATCTCGCGCGCCGGCAGGCCGGAAACGAGCGCAGCGCGCTCGCTCATTTCCTGCAGGGCCTGCTTCTTGCCGTTGACCCGCAACGCTGCGAGGACGGCGTCCGGCTTGATGAGCTGGGATAACGACATTTCTGTCCCGAATGTTGATCGGCCATCCGCGCCCCGCTGATGCGCTTAGTGCGGATCGAGCCACCCGATCGCGCCGTCCCGGCGGCGGTAGACGACGTTCACCCTCCCGCTGCCGCCATGTTCGAAGATGACGACCGGGGCGCCGGTCAGATCGAGTTCGGCCACGGCCGACGCCACGGAAAGAGATTTCAGCGCCTCCGTCCCTTCCGCCACAACGACCGGATTGAAGCCGCCTTCGGGTTCTTCGTCGTCATGGAGCGGAGCCTCGACCGTGTAATTCGCCACACTGCGCTTGCCCGGGCCGGCTCCGACGGCCGCGTGCCCCTTGAGCCGCTGCTTGTAGCGCCGCAGACGCGCCTCGATCTTGTCCGCGGCCTGCTCGAAACACGGATAGGGCTCGTGCGCCCGCCCTTCCGCGTGAAGGGTGATCCCCGAGCTCAGCCTCAGCGTGCAGTCGGAGCGGTATCCGGAGCCTTCGCGCGTGATGACCACATGACCGCCGACCGTTCCGTTGAAATAACGGGCGACCATCGCCTCGACTTTTTCCGACACGTGCTGGCGCAAGGACTCCCCGATATCGAGGTTCTTCCCGGACACTCTCAAAGTCATCGATGCTTGGCCTATCTTTAAGGCGGGCGGGAAAGGCTCATTCGCCGCCGCTCGTTCATTCGCCTCGACCGGCTTGCTTTCGCCTGACCCGTCCTGCTTCGCCGAGCACGATTCACGAGCGGCCAGCTCACGGAGCCTAGCGTTAGGAGCCTGTCGCGGCCATGTCAATCGCCGTGGCAAGCCTCTGTTCCAAAGAGCGAAATGGATTTTAGACTCCCGCCGGCTCGGATGCGTCTCGCGCGCGGGAAGAGCGCAGGGGCGACATCTTCAGCTTCCGTCTTTCCAGCGACGAGGGGATTCTGAGGCTGTCGCGGTACTTGGCGACGGTGCGGCGCGCCACGACGATGTCGGCCTGGCGCAGGCGCTCGACGATGCCGTCGTCGGAGAGGATGTCGTCGGGATCCTCCCCGTCGATCATCTGGCGGATGCGCTGGCGAACGGCCTCCGCCGAATGGGCTTCGCCCGACTCCGCCGAGGCGATGGCGGCGGTGAAGAAATACTTCATCTCGAACAGGCCGCGGGGGGTCTGAATGAACTTGTGCGCCGTGGCGCGCGAGACCGTGGATTCGTGCACGCCGATTGCCTCGCCGACCATCTTCAGGTTGAGCGGCTTCAGCCTGGACACGCCTTCGACCAGAAAGGAGTCCTGGCGCCGCACGACTTCGCTGGCGACGTTGAGGATGGTGCGGGCGCGCTGTTCGAGGCTCTTCGTCAGCCAATTCGCCGACTGAAGCTGGGCGGAAACGTATTGCCTGTCCTCCTCCCGCGTCGCTCGGCGCCGGATGACGGCCGCGTAAATCTGGTTGACCAGCACCCGCGGCAGCGCCTGGGCGTTGAGCTCGACCCGCCATGTCCAGTCGGGCCCAGCGGTCACATAGACGTCGGGGATGGCGGAGGGGGCCGGAGGATCGCCAAACGCTCGGCCGGGCTTCGGTTCGAGGCGTTTGATTTCGGCGACCATGTCGAGGAGATCCTCGTCGTCGACGCCGCACAGCCGGCGCAGCAGCGGAAAGTCACGCCGCGCCAGCGCCGGCAGATTCTCGATCAGGATCCGCATCGCCGGATCGAATCGATCGCGCTCGCGCAATTGCAGGCTCAGGCACTCAGCGAGGCCGCGGGCGAACACGCCGGTAGGCTCGAGCGCCTGCATCCGGACGAGGACCTCTTCGACCGCCCCGGCCATCGTCCCCAGCCGCTCGGCGATCGCCTCGCACGAGCCGATGAAATAGCCCGCCTCGTCGACGCCGTCGATCAGCGCCGCGCCGATCATCCGCTCGACGGGGTTGACGAGAAGGAGGCCGGCCTGGCGTTCCAGATGCTCCCGCAGCGAGAGGGTCTCGGCGACACGGGCTTCGAGTCCCGGCATGTCGCCGATGTCCACGCCTCCTCCGCCGACCCCTGTCCAGGCGCTAGCCGTCAGGCCGTCCGGCGGCTCGGTCGCCGAGACTGGCGCAGCGAGATCCGGCTCGAAAGCGTTCTCGACCTCGGTGCCCAGATTGGCGGCGAGACCGGCGGCGTCGGTTTCGAGAGCCTCCGACGCCCAGTCGCCGGGCTCAGCGGCCGCTTCCGGCGGACCGCCATCCCACTCCGGCCCGCCTTCCGCCGGGGCCTCGCCCGCTTCCTGCTCCTCGGCCCGCTCCAGGAGGGGATTGCTGGCGAGCTCCGTCTCGATGAACGCGCTCAGTTCGACGTTCGGCATCTGCAACAGCTTGATCGCCTGCAGCAGCTGCGGCGTCAGAACCATCGTCTGACCCTGCCGCATCGTCAATTTGGCCAAAAGCGCCATTGTCCTACGTCACCCCAGCCCAACCCCTCCGCACCCAAGGGTCAATTCGCGGGCTCGCTTCTTGCTTGCCCTGACGCCTATATCACACGCCGAGTTTCTATCGATATGATGAAAGCGCGCAGCCGCCGACGGCCGCCAAAGGGTCGCCAGGGCAAGGCGTCGATGAATCTTTCCAGAAAACGGAAAACGCGGCGAGCATTTTCATATAAAGACTTGCTTATATGTTTATTGCGTTATGCGGTAGCGGCTGCTAAGGGAGCGCCGGACCCATCAGGAATTCGCCGCCAATGACCAAAGCCGTCGACTACGCCATCGCCGACATCGGCCTTGCCGCTTTCGGGCGCAAGGAGATCGCCATCGCGGAAACCGAAATGCCGGGACTGATGGCGACGCGGGCGGAATATGCGGCTGCCCAGCCGCTGAAGAGCGCGCGCATTGCCGGTTCCTTGCACATGACGATCCAGACGGCGGTGCTGATCGAGACCCTGAAGGCGCTTGGCGCCGAGGTTCGCTGGGCCTCCTGCAACATCTATTCGACCCAGAACCACGCCGCCGCGGCGGTCGCCGCCGACGGGACGCCGGTCTTCGCCGTCAAGGGCGAGAGCCTCGAGGACTATTGGGAATACACCCACCGCATCTTCGAGTGGGCGGACGGCGGCTCGCCCAACATGATCCTCGACGACGGCGGCGACGCGACGCTGCTCATCCACCTCGGCGATCGCGCCGAGCGAGGGGACGCAGCGTTCCTGGACAAGCCGACCAACGAGGAGGAGGAAGTGCTCTACGCCGCGATCAATCGGCGGCTGAGGAGCAGCCCCGGTTGGTACGAACGCAACGCCGCCTCAATCTGCGGCGTCACGGAGGAGACCACCACCGGCGTGCATCGGCTCTATGTGATGGCCAAGGAAGGCGCGCTTCTCTGGCCGGCGATCAACGTCAACGACAGCGTCACCAAGTCGAAGTTCGACAACCTCTACGGCTGTCGCGAATCCCTCGTCGACGGCATCCGCCGCGGCACCGACGTGATGATGGCCGGCAAGGTGGCGATGGTCGCGGGCTTCGGCGACGTCGGCAAGGGGTCCGCCGCATCCTTGCGCAACGCCGGCTGCCGGGTCATGGTCTCGGAAATCGACCCGATCTGCGCGCTTCAGGCGGCGATGGAGGGCTACGAGGTCACGACGATGGACGCCGCCGCCCCGCGCGCCGACATTTTCGTCACCGCGACCGGCAACGTCGATGTGATCACCCTGGACCACATGCGCAAGATGCATGACCGGGCGATCGTCTGCAACATCGGCCATTTCGACTCGGAGATCCAGGTCGCCGCCCTGCGCAATCTGAAGTGGACCAACGTCAAGCCGCAGGTCGACGAGATCGAGTTCCCCGACGGCAAGCGGATCATCCTTCTGTCGCAGGGGCGCCTGGTGAACCTCGGCAACGCCACCGGCCATCCCTCCTTCGTGATGTCGGCCTCGTTCACCAACCAGACGCTGGCGCAGATCGAGCTCTTCGGCAAGCCCGGCCGGTACGAGAAGCAGGTTTACACTCTGCCGAAGCACCTCGACGAGAAGGTTGCGTCCCTCCACCTCGCCAAGGTCGGCGCGAAGCTGACCAAACTGACGCCCGAGCAGTCGCAGTATCTCGGGGTGGCGCAGAACGGGCCGTTCAAGTCGGAGCATTATCGGTATTGAGGCGTCCGGCGGCGCGGTCTTCCCGGCGTTGGATAGCGGCTCGATTTGACTTTCGGGTTTGGGCGGAGTTTCCCCGTCCGGTGGTGGTACGGGAATAGCCGGAATCGCCTGGACAGCGGACCTTCGGCGTGCGCCGGAACACATCATCTCCGCCCGAAGCCGACTTTCGCGCGCAGCGCATGAATGGGATGATCGGACGGAGACCAGATGTACGTCAACGCTCCGCTGCAGCGGTTTGACAATTCCTGAGCGCGTTGACGCTTCGTGGCGACGAGTAGAGACCTGACACGCCGAGCCAATTGACCCGCCAGCTTACAGCTGGTCGCATTTTGTGGGCGCAATCGAGATTATCATGCCCCTCTCGATGTCAAACGGAAGCGCCAACGTTCCAGTGACAGGAACCTCGACAACGACAGATTGACAACAAGCATGGTGCGTCCATTCTGAGACTTCATTTTCCGAAAGCCGACACGCTCTTGGGAGGCCATCAACAATGGGAGGCGAACCGGTTTCGGCTTGGACGGATGAAAGCTCGGCAGAGTGTGAGCGTCTCCTCGGGTACATGCCTTGCTATCGCCGAATTACTTTTGACCCACGGGGTGGCCGAACGTTCCCAAACGTGTCGACCGCGTCTGCGGCTGTCCTGCGTTCCGACATTGTCGGCTTCACCCAGCTCACCGACAGGATGGTGAAAAGCGGTATCGCTGGGACCGAACAACTCGCTGACTTCATGAACCAGGTCATCAATCGGATGGCCGAGATCGCCTGGACGCTTGGGGGCGAACTCGTCAACTGGGAGGGCGATGCGGGAACTTTCGTTTGGTTTTCGCAAGCGTGCCTCTCTCTCGATGAGGCGACTATCCTCGCCATACAGACCGCCTCCATAATTCATCGCGAAGCAAAGTCCTGGATGGTGGACGGAGCCCCGGTGCGGTTTCGCAGCGCCGTCAGCTGCGGCTCGCTCTCCCACTTCGAGATCGGTGGAAAGAACGGCGAGTGGCGCTCTGTTCTCGCCGGCCCGGCCCTGTCCGATGTCAGCTCGGCGGAGAAGACCGCGACCCCAGGGCAGACTGTGATCAGCGGCGCTGCCGTCGCGCTGGTGAAAGGGCGGTGTCACTGCGTTTCCCTCGACGGGGGAATGGCCCGGGTCGTGGGCGTCGTCAGGCCTGCAAGCCCGCCCGAGGCGCCGCCTGCTTCCGGCGACATCCCCTTAGGAGTTCTGCGGAAGGCTGTACCCC
>DASRSL010000085.1:0-7710 GCA_035656495.1 Roseiarcus sp. | reverse complement strand
CAGGTTGCGCAAGCCCATCCATGAAAGCTGGATGCGGGAAAACTGCACGTCCAGTTTGAGCGGCGGACGGAGGTCAGCGCGAAGGCAACTGAGCGCGCCTCCTCCGACCCGACAGCGAGGAAGCGGGCGAACAAGGCGGGGGATCCGCTGCGGAGCCGGTGGAGCGAAGGGCAGGGGCCGAGGGGAATGAGCGCCAGAACCGCGCGCACCGGACGCCGAGCCGGCTCAGCGCGTCACCAGCGCTGGCGCGCATACGGCAGGCTGACGCCTGAGCCGTCATTCACCCGAGGTGGGAGCCGTACGCGGGAAAGCCGCACGTACGGATGTGTGCGGGGCGCTCAGTAATGGGTGGCCCTACCGCGATCCGTAAAGCCCCGGGCGGAGGCCGCCGAGCGTAGCCTCGCGAGCTAGCGTCCCGCGGGCGTAACGGGGAAGAGGAAGGGCGGCCGCAGGGCCTCGGGCATGGCGCCGATGCGCAACAGCCGCTCGATGTTCGGCTCGAGCGAACGGCGAATGTGCGCCTGAAGCGCATTCGTCGCCGCCTGCTTCTCCCCCGCAAGCAGACAATCGTAGATCGTAAGGTGCTCGGCGAGCATGGTTTCGATCTCGTCGTCCTCCTGGATCAGCGCGAAGGTCGAGTGAGTCGCGATGAGCGGCAGCGCGTTGCGCTGGATGGTGTCGCGCAATTGCCGATTGGCGCAGGAGAGCACTACGTCGCCGTGCAGGTCGACTTCGAGCCGTTCGAGCCGGGCGGGATCGTTGTGGCGGCGCCGGGCTCGCTCGACTCGCTGGCGTTTCACTCGGAGCTCCGCCGCCGACAATGTGTCGGCAGCCTGCCCGAGCGCGGCGGGTTCGAGCAGCCAGCGCATCTCGAAATGTTCGCGCAGCCGATCGACAGTGAGCGGCCCCGCATACCATCGCTGGTTCGCCACCTTCTCGATGAGGCCGGTTCGCTCAAGCCTGGTCAGCACTTCATGCGCGACGGTCCGGCTGACGCCGAAATGCTCGGCGAGCGCGCTCTCGTTGACCATGAACCGGCCGTAGGACAGCGACGCCGCGACTGCGTGCTCGACCGCCGGGTAGATGCGCGCCTGATTGGGTGTCTTCAGACTGCCGGACATCGTTTCCGGCAGGCGTAGTCCGGCGTCCTCAAGCTCGCGGCGCACGACGACACCGGGATCGGCGTCGAGCGCCAGATATCCCCTTCCGGCTGATTTCTTGATCAGCCCCTCGTCGCTCAGCCGCTGCAGCGCGGCTGCGGCCGGGATGCGGCTCGACTTGAAGGCGCGGGCGACGCCCGTCTCCCCCAGCACCAGCCCTGATGGAAAGCTGCCGTCGATGAGATGCTCGCGCAGCACGCTGTAGATGATCTCGTAAAGCGGTTTAGCATCGGCCTGCATGCTAAAGGTCGTCATCAGACGACGCCGGCGACGGCAGGCTCGACCGCGTGAATGGAGGTCATGATCGCGGCGCTCGTCGTCTCGTAGCGGTGATCGTTGGCGACTTCGCCAACGACGCGGAAATCATGCAGGACGAGAATCCGGTCGGCCAGCGTCACTATCTCGGCCATTTCCGAGGAAATCAGCAGGACGGAGACGCCGTCGCGCGCGATGCCTGCGATAAGCTCGTGGATCTCGACCTTGGTCTTGACGTCGATGCCGACCGTCGGCTCGTCGATGATAAGGATGTCGGTGCGCGCCGCCAGCCACTTCGCGATCGACACTTTCTGCTGGTTGCCGCCTGAAAGATTGGCGACGGCGGCTTCCAGAGACGGCGTGCGGATGGCGAGCCGCTCGATGAACGGCCTCGCCGCTTTCGTCTCAGCGCCGCGAGTGATGAGGCCGAGCGCGCCGGCGATGCGCCGCCAGATCGTGATCGCGATATTGTCGCGGACCGGATAGGCGAGCAGCAGACCTTCGCCCTTCCGGTCCTCGCTCACATAGCCGATGCGATGGCGTTCAAGCGCTTCGTGCATCGACTGGATCGACACGGCTTGCCCGCGAACGCGGATCGCGCCGCCCGTCCTCTCGCCAAAGCCTAAAATGCTGCGTGCGAGTTCGGTGCGGCCCGCGCCGACAAGCCCGTAGAGCCCGAGGATTTCCCCGCGATAGAGGGTCAGATTGACGTCGCGATGGCCGAAGGAGGTCGAGAGCCCTGCGAGTTCGAGGACCGCTTGATCCCGGTCGGGGTTGCGCGCGCCGATGTCGGCGACCCGCTCGTCCCGACCGATCATGAAAGAGACGAGCTGGCGCCGGGTGACGTTGGCGATCGGCTCGCCTGAGGCGGCGATCCTGCCGTCCCGCAGCACGGTTACACGGTCGCAGAGCGAGAGCACTTCCTCGAGTTTGTGGCTGACGAAGACGATCGCGACATTCCGCGCCTTCAGGCGCCGCAGCACGTCGAAGAGCGCATCCGCCTCGTGCGTCGTGATCGAGGCGGTCGGCTCGTCGAGCAGAAGCACCTTGGCCTGCAGCGAAAGCGCCTTGGCGATCTCGACGATCTGCATCTGCGCGACCGAAAGCGTCGCCACCTCCGCCCGCGTGTCGATGCCGCGGTCGAGCTGGTCGAGGACGGCGCGCGCCCTTTTGTGCACCTCCGGATAGTCGACCATGCCGTTCCGGGTCGGCAGATGTTCGAGCAGGATGTTCTCACCCACCGAGAAGCGCGGGATGAGGTTGCGCTCCTGGTGGACCGCTCCGATCGCGGCGGCGAGCGCGTCGCGCGGCGACGCGAATTCCGCCTCGCGGCCGTCGAGCAGCAGCCGTCCGGAGTCCGGCTTATGGACGCCGGTCACGATTTTGATGAGGGTCGACTTTCCGGCGCCGTTCTCGCCCATCAGCGCGTGGATCTCGCCGGCCCTCACGTGAATCGAAATGTCGTCGAGCGCCCGGACGCTCGGGAAGCTCTTGCTCAAATGTTCGATGGCGAGGTCCATTGCACTACCAGCCCAGCCCGATCGGGCGCGCGCGCCAGCGGTTGAGCGCGATTGCGGCGACGATAAGCGCGCCCAGCAAGAACTGCACCCAATAGGGGTCGGCGTTGACGAGCACGAGCCCGTTCTGGATCAGCGCGATGACGAGGACCGCAAGGATGGCCCCGAAGATTGACACGTAACCCCCGGCGAGCGCGGTTCCGCCGATGATCGGCGCGGCGAAGGACAGGAGCAGCCAGTCGCTGCCGATCAGGGGTTGCGCCGAGCCGAGCTGCGCGACGGCGAGCACAGCGCCGATTGCGGCGAGAAGCCCCGAGAGACAGTGCGCGAGCACGATCGCGTTGGCCGGGGAGACGCCCGACAGCGCCGCCGCTTCGCTGTTGCCGCCGACCGCGAGCAGCCGTCGGCCGGCGGGCAGGCGGAACAGGAACAGCGCGAGCAGCGGGGAGACGACGATCGGCGCGATGAGGAGGAACGGGAACGCGCCGAACCGGCCGTTGCCGAAGTCCTGCAACGCATGGGGCATCTTGTAGAACGGCGCCGACTTGGTGAGCCCGAGATTCACGCCGGTGAAGGCGGACCCAGTCGCAAGCGTGACAATGAAACCGTTGATGCCGGTATGCGCCGCGAGAAGCCCATTGACGAGCCCGCCGGCGACGCCGATGGCGACGGCGAGCGGAACCGCGAGCCAGAGCGGGACGCCAAACGCTTCCATCATGCCGCCGAACAGAATGGCGACCATCCCGCCGAGCGCTCCGACCGCCAGATTCATCTGGCCGACGGCGAGGGTCAGCATCTGCGCGAAGGCGACCAGGATGCCGACGCAGACGCTGCGCAACAGCACATAGACGTTGAACTCCGACAGGAAATTCGGCGAGAGGAAGGCGAGGGCGGCGCTGCCGATGACGATCGCCGCGAGCAGACCCGCCCAATCGGTGTTGGGGACCCAGCGCAAGGTCAGCCCTCCCTCGAGCGGCGGCGCCACGGGACGCTTCCGCGATAATGTTGCGCCAGCACGGCCGCGAGCAGGAACAGCCCGAGAAACAGGTCGAGCCAGAAATTGCCGATGCCCATGACCAAGAGACCGCTGCGAATCGTGGTGACGAGGGCCGCGCCGAGAATCGTGCCGCCGACGGAGACGAAGCCGCCGGCAAGCGAGGCGCCGCCGACCACCGGGCCAAGGAATGACGGCAGAAGCCAGTCCTGCCCGCCGGCCGCGGGCATCGCAGCGCCGACGCGCGCGACCGTGAGAAGCCCCGCGACGCCGGCAAGGACCCCCGACAGAGCATGCGCGGCGATGATCCTCCGGCCAACCGGAACGCCGGACATTTCGGTGGCGCGCAGATTGGCGCCGGTCGCGAGCGACTGCCTCCCGATGACGGAATAGCGATAGAAGATCGCCAAAGCGACGCCGATGAGGATCGCGACCAGCAGCATCGGCGACACCCAGCCGCCGCCGACGCGCATCTGCCCGAAGGCGCCGACAGAGCGCGGCAGCGCGTTGAGCGGCGCCGCCTTGGTGGCGATAAGCATCGCGCCGGAGAAGAGGTTGGCGCTGGCCAGAGTCACAACGAAGCTGTTGATGCCGCTCTTTGCGATCGTGACTCCGTTCAGCCAACCGAGCGCACCGCCGAGCGCAAGCGCAAGCGCGCAAGCGACCGGGATCGGCAGGCCGGCGACCTGCATGAAATATCCGCCCGCCATCACCACGCAGACGCCGATCGATCCGACAGACAGATTCATGCCGCCCGTCGCCAGCACGACCATCTGCGAGAAGCCGATCACGATATCGATCGCCAGCGACCGTCCGAGCGTGAACAGGTTGAAGCTTGAAAGGAATCCTGGCGATTTGGCCGTGAACAAAGCCCCAAGCGCGATAAGGATCACAAGGAGCCCGGCCTGCTGGCCCATGACAAAGGGCCTACGATAGCGCGGCTGCTGAAGGACCTGTTCGGTCATAACGGACGATGTCTCCCGACGCCGAGGCGAAGCAGGCCCGCATCAGAAACTTTAGGGGCGACCGGCCGGGCGGCCGATCGAAGCGCGATCTTCGAATGCGCCGCCGCCGGAAGCGCGAGGCCGCCGGCGGACGCCATGATGCGCTACTTGCAGTCCATATAGGTCGCCTTGAACTTGCTCTGGATGTCCGCCGTGAGCTTCTTCAAATCGTCCTTATAAGCGCCGAGCTTGTCAGGCGTCACTTCGAGCACGCCCGAGTCGATGAAATGCGCGGTCTGCGGCGTCTTGATCCAGGGCGCATCCGCTTTCATGGTGCACTTGCCGCTCGCGAGCAGGTCGAGTGCGAACGCGCCGATATAGGCCTGCCCGTAGGGGTTCTGCACGAAGGTCGCCTGCGCGAACCCATCCTTCACCGCGTCGAGCACGGCCGGGCTGTCATCGAACGCGATAAATTTGATGCGCTTGTCGCCGATCGCGCGCAGCGCCTTGGCCGCGACCTCGGACGTGATGTGCGCGGTGCCGATGATCCCGTCAATCCGGTCTTTCTGAGCAGCAAGAAGGGCGTTGATCTTCTGGTCGCCCGCCTCCTCGGCGTCGGTGTCGGCCACGGTCTGCAACAGCTTCACGGCGCCGTGCGTCTCGTCCACCGCCTTCTGTACCGCCTGCTCGCGCAATGTGGTGTTGGTGTCGATGAGAAGGCCGGTCAGATGAACCAAATTGCCCTTGCCGCCCATCGCTGCAATGAGCGCCTTGGTCATCGTGTAAGTGGTCTTGTAGGGATCGGTCGCGAAACAGAACACCGCGTCGGTCGGATCAACGGTGCAGCCGCCGAGCGCAGCGACTGGAATGCCCGCGCCTTTCATCTCGGTGATGGTCGAATTCACGCCGACCGGGTCGCCGGGGAAGATGCCGAAGCCCTTCGCGCCCTGCGACGCGAGGCTCTCCATGAGCTCGGTCTGCAGTTCAAGCTTCCAGCCGGTCGGGACTTTGTATTCGACGTCGGCGATGCCGAAGTCCTTCTTCGCGTCCGCCGCTGCCGCCTCCCAGGGAGCGAAATAGGGGTGAGGTCCCCCCGGCATGAGGATGATCTTGTTGTCGGAGGCGATCGCCGCGCCGTTCAGCATGGCGAAGGACAAAGTCGCGAGGGCCGCAGTCCGAGCCGCCCCGTTAAGAAAATGCATTGCGTTCCTCCCATGCCCATCGCCTTGGACCCAGCAATCGGGCTGGCGCATCGAGCGCGCTGATGTTACGCTAACTGCATATCGCATGCAATACCCATAACACGCGATCGAGGGGGGAGGAACATGAGGATCACCGACATCCGCTGCTATGTCGTCGAGGACGACCATCCCTCGGTCCGGTTTCGCTGGCGGAAAGGCCTGCCCGGATCCGGCGAGGGAACGCCGCTCGACCAGCGGCCGAAATCGGCCGTGCTTCGCATGGACACCGACGAGGGTATCATCGGCGCGACAAAGATCGCGGACGGCGAAGCGGTCGCGAGCCTTACGCGGCGCCGGCTCAAATCGCTCATCGGCGGCGACGCCCTCATGACCGAGCGTCTCTGGACCACGATATGGGAGATCGACCGTATCGAGGAGACCAAGATGGCGCATCTCGGCCTCATCGACCTGCTCGCCTGGGACATCAAATCGAAGAAAGCGAATCTGCCGCTCTACGTGCTGCTCGGCGGGAACGACGCGAAGATTCCCGCCTACGCGTCGACCGTGACCTGGAACGAAATGACGGAATACGAACGGCACATCAAGGAATGCGTCGACGAGGGCTTCGTCGCCTTCAAGCTGCACGCTTGGGGCGACTGGAAGGAGGACGCGACGCTCTGCCGCAACCTCCGCAAATGGACCGGCGACGACGCGGTTCTGATGTTCGACGGCTCGGCCGGCTGGGACCTGACGACCGCGCTGAAATTCGGCCGAGTGCTCGAAGAGTGCGGCTTCTACTGGTACGAGGAGCCGATGCGCGAGTTCGATCTTACGTCATACAGGAAGCTCGCGGACAGCCTCGACATTCCCGTCCTCGCCGCCGAAACTTCGGACGGCGTCCACTGGAACGCCGCGACCTGGATCGATATGGCGGCGCTCGACATGGTCCGCACGTCGAGCTTCTACAAGGGCGGCATTACGGGAGCGATCAAGATCGCCCATCTCGCGGAATCGCACGGGATGAAAGCGGAGGTGCACGGCATGGGCCTCGCGAACGCTCATCTCGCCGCAGCGATCCCGAACAATGACTTCTACGAACAGCTCGTCTTTTCGACCGAGCACATCAAGGCGCTCAAAAAACAGAAGGAGCTGCCAATCGTCGACGGCTTCGTGACGGCGCCGGAGACGCCGGGCCTGTCCGCCGACATCGACTGGGCCCAGCTCGAGAAAACCGCGCTCGCCGTCATCTGAAGATCGCGTCCATATCCGAGACCCCCGGGCCGCAGCGCTCTCGCGGCGATTGAGCGCGGCGCGCGGCCACACGATGACCGAGGCGGTGGTCGCGGCGCTGGAGAGCGAGCTTCGCCGCGAAAACGAGCGCCGGCCTTTGGGCGAACGGCTGGATGCGATCGCCCGCCGTCTCGCCGAAGTGGGCGAGCCTGAACGCCGCCATGACCCGAGCCGAGACGAGATCGCCGCTCTCTGGGGCCAGGACTGACATCGAGACATTGAAGTTCATCGACACGTTGGCTGCGGTCGCCATTCTGGCGCGCGAGCCCGACGCGCCGCATTTTGCGCCGATTGCCTGTCCTACGCATGCGCCCGCGTCCACGGCGCTTCGCTCTTGTTCAAGGGCGAGGATTTCGCGGCGGCCGACGC
>DASRSL010000084.1:0-3843 GCA_035656495.1 Roseiarcus sp. | reverse complement strand
TTCGCCTCCGCGCGCGAGGCGATCCGCGCCGGCGTAACGATGGTGATGCAGGAGACGAGTCTGGCGCCGGACCTGAGCGTGCTCGAGAATATCTACCTGCCGGAGTTCAGCGCGCCCGGCAGGCTTCGCTGGAGGGATCTCGCCTCGCGCGCCGCGACGTTGCTCGACCAGTTCGGGCAACGCGGGCGCTTGCCGCTGCGGGCGGCTTTGCGCGATCTCCCGGCAAGCCAGCGGCAGATGGTGGAGATCCTGAAGGCGCTGGCGACCAACGCCAAAGTCATCATCTTCGATGAGCCCACCGCCTCGTTCTCTCCCAACGAGGTCGACAGACTTTTCGACGTCATGCGCCTCCTCGTCCAACAGGGCAAGGCGCTCGTCTTCGTCTCGCACCGGCTCGAGGAGATTTTCGAGATCAGCGATCGCATCACCGTCTTTCGCGAAGGCCGTGTCGTCGCCGACGCCACATCCACGACGGCGATGCGTCCGGCAGAGCTTGTCCGGTTGATGGTCGGACGCGAAATCGCGGATATCTACGCGCACGGCGCAGCCGGAAGGGGGGCGCGCAGCAGCGGCGCCCCTGTCCTCGAGGTCGATCACCTTGCCGCCCCCCCGCGCGTGAGGGACGTGTCTTTCAAGGTCGCCAAGGGAGAAATCGTGGGCCTCGCCGGGCTGGTCGGCGCCGGACGCTCGGAATGCGTCGAGGCGCTGTTCGGCTTGCGGCGCATCGAAAAGGGCGACATCCGCCTCGCCGGCGCGTCCTACCGGCCGCGGGCGCCGACCGACGCGGTCCGCGCCGGCGTCGGCTTCATTCCCGAGGACCGGCGCCGGCAGGGGCTTGTCCAGGATTTCACTGTGCGCGAGAACTTGCTCCTCGCTCATATCGGCCGGCGGCGGGGCCTCGGTCTGGGCTACGACGAGCAGCGCGTGAGGATAGCTCGGCTTCTCGACGATCTCAGCCTGTCGCCGCGCATCCTGGATGACGGCATCCTGACTCTTTCGGGCGGCATGCAGCAGAAGGTCGTTCTCGCCCGCTGGATTCTCATGTCCCCGAAGCTTCTCATTCTCGACGAGCCGACCCGCGGGGTCGACATCGGCACGCGCAGCACCGTCTACGCGATGATCCGCCGCCTCGCGCAACAGGGCATGGGCGTGCTGCTCGTCTCATCCGATTTCGAAGAAGTCATCGGAGTGTCGGACCGCATCGTCGTCATCAGCGACGGCGCGGACGTCACCAGCATCCCGAGCGGCCTTATCGATGTCGAGAAGCTCGCCATGTTCGCGGCGCCGCGCAGCTCAGCCGAGGCGACCCACTTCGTCCTCGAGGATCTTGTTCGGCGCTTCGCAGGCGTCGCTTACTGGATCTTCGTTGAAGGCGAGCGGCTTTATTGCTTCGACGCGGTGACGGCTTCAAACGCGCCGGATATCGGCTTCTCGCGCGGCAGCTTCCCGGAGATCGAACGCACGAAGATCCCGGAGGTTCTCCGGCAAAGGCCCCGGCGCTTCCTGTCGGAGCCGGCGGGCGCCAGTCTGCTGACGCCATTGCGCGGCCATCGCGGCCACGACCTCGGCCATATCGGGCTGACGCTCCCGCCGGACGGCGCTCTGCCTGATCCATCGGCGGTCGAAAGCGTCATACGCGCCGGAACCGCCACAGCGGCGACGACCTCGGTTGGAGGCGCCTGACGTGACGACGGAGACCAAGGCCGCGTCCCGACGCAGTCCTGCAGCGATCCGGCGGCTCCTTCGCGGCGCGCAGCTCGAGCTGCGCATGCTCGCGCTGCTGGTTCTGTTGTCGCTCGCGCTGTCGCTGATCTCGCCCTACTTCTTCACCCTGAGCAACATCCTCAACCTGATGGACCAGTCCGTGATAACGGGCATTGTCGCGATCGGACAGACCTTCGTTATCCTGACAGCGGGCATCGACCTTTCGGTGGGTTCGTTGACCGGCGCCACAGGAATCGTTTTTGGCTTGGCGCTCGCCCAGGCGCCGCTCCCGATCGCGATCATCGTCGCCATCCTCGCCGGCGGTCTCGCCGGCTTTGTCAACGGCTTCATCATAACCAAGGGCCGGGTCGCCGCATTCATCGTCACCCTGGGCATGATGTCGATCGGCCGCAGCATGGCCTATGTCCTGAGCGGGGCGAACTCGATCACCCAGCTGCCGGAAGCGCTCGGCGAACTCGCGAGCTCGACGATTCTCGGCATTCCGACCAATTTCGTCGTACTGGTTATCCTTTATGCCTCTGCCTGGTACTACCTCACCTTCACCAAGGGGGGGCGCACGATCTATGCGATCGGATCCAACGCGGAGGCGGCGCGCACCGCCGGCCTTCGCGTCGATTTCTACAGCATCCTCGTCTATGTCATCTCCGGCGCCTTGAGCGCCGTCGCAGCCGTGTTCCTTGCCGCTCGCATCCTGTCGATCGACCCGATCGCCGCCACCGGCCTGGAGCTCGACACCATCGCGGCCGTGGTGATCGGCGGCGCCAGCCTCTTCGGCGGACGCGGCACGATCATTGGCACCTTCATCGGCGTGTTCATCATGGTGCTGATCCGCAATGGCTTGAATCTGCTGAACGTCAACCCGTATTGGCAAGGCACGGCGATCGGCTCGATCATCGTCGCCGCCGTGCTTCTCGAGCGCTTCCTCAGCGCTCGCGCGGGCATGAGCCGCCTGGACCCCGAGGACGTCTGAATGGAGCCGATTTGAAATGCCCGCCGCCCCGTGCCGTCCGGGCGGACTCCGGCAGAAGCTGGCCGCCGGCAGCCGGCAGCCTGGAAGGACGGCGTGCTCCTGGGAGGAATGAACACAATGAGAAACAAATCGATTTGCGCGGCGATCGCAGCCGCGGTCGCCCTGATGCTCGTCGGTCCTGTTCACGCGCAGGAAAAGGAACGGCGCTTCGCCTATCTCACGCCGGGGCTTGATCTGCCCTTCTGGCGGTATCTGGCGGCGGGCATCGCGGACGAGGCCAAGAAACACAATTCGACCGTCACCGACTATGACTCGCACAACGATGCGGCGACCCAGCTCAAGAACGCGCAGGACGCGATCGCGCGACACGTCGGCGGCATCCTCATCTCGCCGACCGACTCCTCGACGGCGCCCAGCGTTTTGAGCCTCGCCGAGAAGGCGAATATCCCTGTGGTGATCGCCGATATCGGCACTGTCTCGGGCAACTATGTCTCTTTCATCATCTCCGACAACGAGAAGGGGGCGCATGACACCGGAGTGGCGCTGGCGGCCGCGCTTAAAGAGCACCACTGGGACCAGGGACCTGTCGGACTGGTGACGATCTCGCTTGCCCGCAACAACGGGAAGGCCCGCACGAAGGGCTTCCGCGAGGCGATGAAGGAGAACGGCGACATCAAGGAGGTCGCGCTCGACCAGATGCAACGGTATACCGCCGACGAGACGTTCAAGTACGTGCAGGACATGCTGACGGCGCATCCCGACTTGCATGGCATTTTCGTGCAGACGGACACCCCGACCCTCGGAGCGGTGCGGGCGATCGAAGCGGCGCATCGCGGCGACACGGTGCTGCTTGCCGCGTTCGACGGCGTGCCGGAGTTCATCGACCTGATCCGCAAGGGGAAGATCGTCGCCTCGGGCATGCAGCAGCCCTACCTCATGGGCGTACGCTCCGCGCAGGCCATGTTCGATCACCTCGACGGCAAGACGCCGCCGAAGGAGATCCTGGTTCCGATCCTCGTCGTCTCACAGAAGAACCTCGACGAGGTGCTGCCGACGATCAAGCAGACCGTGTTCGCAAATGAGCTGAAGAAATAGGATGGCTCCCTCGGCTCCGGCGCTCGGCCGGAGCCGCTCGGGGAGACGGCCGT
>DASRSL010000083.1:0-12794 GCA_035656495.1 Roseiarcus sp. | reverse complement strand
GTGCCGGAGAACGGGGTCTACGACCGCAAGCTGCGCCTGGCGACGGACGCTCATGGACAGGCCTTCAGACCGGATCGCGAGCATGGAATCCGGGAACCGCCCAAGCCCGCGAGCGAAGCTCTCTCCGCCAAATAAGCTTCGGCCGGGAGATTTCGCAGATAGAGGCGTCCCATGCCGCCGCCTATGGGCGATGCGAGCACCTGGTTGATCATGATGCGGCGGCTCGTTGCGGCGTGCTCGATGGAAAAGATCGCCCGCTCGGCGGGAGGCTGATCGAAAGCCCGGCGCCTTGACGATCCGTGTGAGGGCGAGATCCTCCTCGCGAGGGGTCGTCACGGCCTCTGTCGACGATTGCGACAGAGCTGTCCTTTGAATTCGAGGCGTGCGTCAGCGAATCCTTGTCGCGATCGAGAATCGAAAACGCGGATCGCGCCGTCGATTATGCGACACTTTTGCCAAAAAGCGATGGCCTCGACGTCGCCACGGGTCCGTTTACCGCGAGCCGGGACTGCGGTAGCGTCCGTTTCGACAACGAAGGCGCTCGACATGAGTGCGACCGCCAAGACCCGCGCGACGCGCCGGGAGGAAGCAGCGCGTCCGTTGGCGCCGGCGGCGCTCGCCTGCATGGGCGTGGTCTTCGGCGACATCGGCACGAGCCCGCTCTATGCGCTCAACGTCGCTGCGAAATCCGCCAGCTCCAACGGGCAGCTGACGCCGGAAGCCGTGCTCGGCATCGTGTCACTGATCTTCTGGTCGCTGATCGTCGTCATCTCGATCAAATACGCGATCCTCATCATGCGCGCCGACAACCACGGCGAGGGCGGCGTTCTTGCGCTGCTTGCGCTCGTCAGCCCGCGGCGCGCCAAGCGCAATAGGTTTCGCGCCGCCATGGTCGTCGTCGGCCTTATCGGCGCCACCCTGCTCTACGGCGACGGGACGATCACGCCGGCGATTTCGGTGCTCAGCGCGATTGAGGGCGTCAAGGTTTACGCGCCCGAGATGGTGCACGCCATCGTTCCGCTGACGGTCGCGATTCTCGTCGCGCTCTTTCTCATCCAGCGCAATGGCACGTCCTGGATCGGCGGCATATTCGGGCCGGTGATGCTGATCTGGTTCCTTGTCGCCGCCGCGCTCGGCGTCGCCGGCATCATGAAGACGCCGGCCGTGCTCGCGGCGCTCGATCCCCTGGCCGCTGTGACCTATCTCTGGCATGCCGGCCCGCTGGCCTTCGTCGTGATCGGCGGCGCCTTCCTGGCGGTGACGGGGGGCGAAGCGTTCTACGCCGACATGGGCCATTTCGGGCCGCTCCCCATCCGCGTCGCCTGGTTCGGCGTAGCGCTGCCGGCGCTGACCCTCAATTATTTCGGACAGGGCGGCCTTATGCTCGCCGAGCCCAATTCCCCCGCGGTCCTGGACAGCCCGTTCTACGCGCTCGCCCCCCAATGGGCCCACTATCCGCTGATCCTGCTCGCGACCGTCGCAACCGTGATCGCGTCGCAGTCGATCATCTCCGGCGTCTATTCGATGACGCAGCAGGCCATCAACCTCGGTTTTCTGCCGCGCATGAACATCGTGCATACGGAGGGCCGGGAGATCGGCCAGATCTATGTCCCGTTCGTCAACTGGGCGCTCGCCGCGGGGACCCTCGTCGCGGTGATCGGGTTTGGATCGTCCGATGCGCTCGCGGGCGCGTTCGGCATCGCGGTGTCGCTCCTCATGGTGATCACCACGCTGATGGCGACCTTCGTCGCGCTGCACTGGAAGTTCAATCCGTGGGTCGTCTATCCGATCAACGCGAGCCTTCTCGCCCTCGACCTCCTGTTTTTCGCCTCAACATCGACCAAGCTCCTCGATGGCGGCTGGTTCCCGCTGCTCATCGCCTTCGTCATCTCGTTCCTCATGCTGACGTGGCGCAGGGGCGAGGAGGTCATGGACGCGGTGAGGCTGGAGGTCCGCGAGCGGTCCCAGCAGTTCGTTGAGCTCCTTCGCGCCTATCCGCCGCACCGCATCCCGGGCACTGCCGTCGTCCTCGGCCGGATGGCCAAGGGCGTGCCGCTCGCGCTTTCCCACAATGTCAAGTGCAATCGCACGTTGCAGGAGAACGTGCTCCTCGTGGCGGTGTCGACGACCGAGGCGCCGCGGGAGCCGGACGAGAATCGGATCGCGATCGCGCCGATAGCGGAGGGTATCGCCCGGGCCGAGCTGCGCTTCGGCTTCATGGAGGAGCCAAACGTGCCGCAGGGACTGGCTGATGCAATGACGCGCGGCAAGATCCCGAAATTCGATCTCGACCAAGCGATCTACTATACCGGCCACGAGACGGTCATCCCTTCCGGACGGCGACTGGGGCTCCCGCGCTGGCGCGAGGCGATCTTCGCCTTCATGCACCACAACGCCCAGCGGCCCGGCGCCTATTTCAGGATCCCGGGCAAGCAGATCATGGAGATCGGGGTCGAATTCGAAATTTGAGCTTGGGTACTGCGTTCGGTGCGCTGCGCTCCCGCCGCCGATAAAGCGCGCGCATTCATCTGAGCCACGCAATCCCTTGCGAATGGCACGAACGGTCATTCCTCCGGCGCCCCGACTACGCGCAGGCGACCGATTGAGTCGCTCCCGCTTGGGCGAGGCAGATCGGATTGTCGCTCTCGGTCCAGGCGCGGACCTGCGCAAGGGTGAGCCGCGGATCGAGGGCAAGAGCGGCTCTGACTGCGGCTTTCGCCTCGTCCAGCCGTCCGAGCTGCGTTAGCGCTCCCGCCAGATAGAAATAGACAAGGGGTAGTTTCGGTTGAATTCAATCGATCGCCTCAGCTAGACGAGCGCCTCCTCGGGCTGATCGAGAAAGCTCTTCGCCGCGCCGGCGAACCATGTCCAGGCAAAGACCCATGGATCGCGAGGGCTGAGGCGGAGGGCCTCCTGCACGTCGGCTTCGGTCTCCTCGGCGCGACCTAACAGAATCTTCTGGAAGCCCATAATGCCGCGCGCGCCAGCAAAGTTTCGGTCCAGAGCCAGCGCACGCTCGCACTCGGCGATTCCCTGCTCCGCGCACTTGGTCAGTCCAAAGACGAGGCCCATGACCAAATGGGCGTAGGCATGATCGGGCGCCATGGAGAGCGCTTTCGCCGCGGCCGCCTCGGCCGCGGCCAAGCGCGCCGCGGGATCGTCAGCGAGCACCGTCGCGGCGTTGAAGTTCACCAAAGCGAGGCCGGTCAGCGCGTCGACATTGAGGGAATCGACAGCGAGAGCTCGTTCGAAGAGCGCGCTCGCCTACGCGAGGTATTCCGGGGTCGGGCCCTTGTTGACCCAGCACATTCCCTGAAAATAGAGATCCATCGAATCGGGCGTCGGGGCTCGCTCCGCTCGCGGCGCCTCGGCCGCAATCAACTGCACCTGAAGCGGGTTCGCCAACCGGGCGACGATCTCGTCCTGAAGGGCGAAAAGATCGGCGACCGGTCTCTCGAACCGCTCGGCCCAGAGATGGTTGGCGCTGGCAGCGTCGATGAGCTGCACGTTGACCCGCATCCGATCGCCGCCCCGCTGCACGCTTCCCTCAAGCGCATAGCGCACGTTCAGTTCGGCCGATCGTCTTCACGTCGGTCGGCTTTCCTTTGAAGGTGAACGCGGTATTACGAGCGATCACGCGATCCGAGGGTCTCCGTCCCGAGCGGCCATCGTGCGCAGCTTCCGCACGCAGACATTGGCAATGAGCCGATAGGTTCGAAGGTTGCTGCACAGCTCAACGTCGTTCCACCTTGCTCACAAATCTTTTCAGCCCCGAGGCCGTGGACGCAGCCCGAGCGTTGTCGATTTCTTCGAGCGCGGAAATGATAAGGCGCCAAGTCTGGGCGAGCGCGGCCGACACGCGCAAGCAACCCTTCTGTTAAAGCGGAAGCCTCTCACGCACGCTGTGCCGGCAAGTTCGCGGCTGCTTGGTCGTTCTGGCGCCATTTCGCTGTTACGCCGAAAAAATTCGCTGAGACAACGAAAAAATTCGCTGCTCGGTTCGCTGACACATTTTCGCCCAAAACTGCGATTTTGCCCTGGTTTCCACGGCAAAACAGGGGTCGGGCGCGTCCTTGTCGGCAAAAGTCGCTGCTAAATTCGCTGCTCTCAGCGAATTCGGTCCGGGATGGACCGCCGCCAGGGCCGATCCCGGCCTTTCCGTCCGCGTCCGTGGAAGCAAGGGCCCGGCCGCTCACGCCGCCAGCGCCCGCGTCGCCAGCTCGATCCAGTAGGCGACCCCGTGGGCCAGGGCGGCGTCGTTGAAGTCGTATTTCGGATTGTGAAGGCCGGCCGTGTCGCCGTTGCCGACGAACCCATAGGCGCCCGGAACTTGGCGCAGGACGAAGGCGAAATCCTCCGCTCCCATGACGGGCCTGAGGTCGTCGCGCACGCCCTCGGAGCCCGCGACCGCGCGCATGGCTTCAAGAGCGAGGTCCGTCTCCGCCGGGTGGTTGACCGTCGGCGGGTAGGGGACTTTGTCCGGCCGCTCGACGCGGGCTTTCACGCCGAGCGCCTCAGCCGTCGTCGCGCAGATCCGTCTCAGCTCCGTCTCGACCGTCTTCGCGACCGATTCCGAGAAACTCCGGATGTTGCACTTCATCTCGATCCGCTCCGGGATCACGTTGAAGGCCTCCCCGCCATGGATCGAGGTGATAGAGACGACGGCGCTGTCGAGCGGGTCGATGGCCCGTGAGACAATGGTCTGGACGCCCATGACGATGTGGCTCGCCGCGACGATCGGGTCGCGCGTCTTGTGGGGAAAGGCTGCGTGGCCGCCGACGCCCTCGACGGCAATCACGAACGCCTCGGTCGCGGCCATGGCGGCGCCGCGGACGACCCCGAACTGCCCGACCGGCATTCCCGGCCAGTTGTGCACGGCATAGGCGCCTTTGACCGGGAAGCGCTCGAGCATCCCGTCGTCGATCATCGCCTTGGCGCCCGCTCCGCCTTCCTCCGCCGGCTGGAAGCAGAAGACGAGCGTGCCGTCGAATTGCCGGGTTTCGGCGAGCCAGCGCGCCGCGCCGAGCAGCATCGTGGTGTGGCCGTCGTGTCCGCAGGCGTGCATGCGCCCGGGCGACGCCGAGGCGTATTCGGCGCCGCTCGCCTCCACGATCGGCAGGGCGTCCATGTCGGCGCGAAGCAGGACCCGCTTGTCCGCGTGCCTCGCCGCGCCCTTTGCTCCGTGGAGGACGCCGAGGACGCCGGTCCTGCCCACGCCCTCGACGACCTCGTCAAAGCCGAGCCTCCGGAGGCGCTCGGCGACGGTGCGCGAGGTGCGCGGCAGATCGTAGGCCAGCTCAGGGTGGCGGTGGAAATCGCGCCGCCACTCGGTGAGTTCCGGGATCATCGCGGCGATGGAATTCTTCAGCGGGGCGTTCATCTCT
This sequence comes from Roseiarcus sp., assembly GCA_035656495.1. Taxonomy (GTDB): domain Bacteria; phylum Pseudomonadota; class Alphaproteobacteria; order Rhizobiales; family Beijerinckiaceae; genus Roseiarcus. The sequence goes on along the minus strand of DASRSL010000083.1, from coordinate 7,410 downwards.
CGCGCCTCCTCAAGCCAGGACGGTCGCTGCGACAGCGAGGAACCGACGGTAGAGGGCGGCCGCCCGTTCGGCAAGCCGCACTATATTATCGTCTGAGATTCGGGCGGCGAGCCTGCGCCAGGAAGGCGGCCGCACCAAAGGAGAACCGCATGAGCGCGCAAGCGCCTGGAATTCTGAACCTCGTTCCCTTCGTCAGCGTCGACCACATGATGCGGATCGTATGGGAGATCGGCGTCGAGCGGATGATCTGCGAGATCGCGGGCTACATAGAAGAGGATTTCCGGCGCTGGGAAGCGTTCGACAAGACCCCGCGGATCGCCGCCCATTCGGCCGAAGGGGTGATCGAACTGATGCCGACCAGCGACGGAGCGACCTACGGCTTCAAATACGTCAACGGCCATCCGAGGAACGCGCGCGAGGGTCGCCAAACCGTGACGGCCTTCGGCGTGCTGTCGCATGTCGACAGCGGCTATCCGATGCTGATCTCCGAGATGACGATCCTCACCGCGCTGCGCACCGCGGCGACCTCGGCGCTGGCCGCTAAGCATCTTGCTCCGGCTGGGGCGCGCACAATGGCGATCATTGGGGCAGGCGCCCAATGCGAGTTCCAGGCGCTGGCGTTCAAGGCCCTTTGCGGCGTCGAGGCGGTTCGGATCTACGACATCGATCCGGCGGCGGCGCGGAAGGCGGTCGCGAACCTGTCGGGGCAGGGGATCGGGGCGCTCCCGTTTCGCGCCAGGGAGGATGCGATCCTCGGGGCCGAAATCGTGACCACCTGCACCGCCGACAAGCGCAACGCGACAATCCTGACCGACAACATGATTGGCGCGGGGGTGCACATCAACGCGATCGGCGGCGACTGCCCGGGCAAGACGGAGCTCGCCCGCGACATCCTGCTGAGGTCCGACATTTTCGTCGAATACGCGCCGCAGACGCGGATTGAGGGGGAGATCCAGCAGCTCGAGAAAGACCACCCGGTGACCGAACTCTGGCAGGTCATGACGGGGCTCGCGCAGGGGCGCCGGGACGCGCGGCAGATCACCCTGTTCGACGGTGTCGGCTTCGCCATCGAGGACTTTTCCGCCTTACGCTACATTCGCGATCAGCTCCCCTCGACCGGCCATTACGTCAATCTCGACCTGCTCGCCGACCCGGACGATCCGCGCGATCTGTTCGGCATGCTCCTCCGCGCCCGGCCGAAGGCCGCGGCCTGAAGTTCGATCAGGCCGAAAAGGCGAGACCGGGATAGCGGCGGGCTGCCGCCGCGCCGATCAGGATAATGGCGCCGCCGGAATGTTCGCGCACGCGGATGCGGCAGCCGGGCGAGTCCAACGTCTTGGCCATGTCGATGATTCTTGGCCACGCCGCCCGGGAGCTGTCGAGAAGAACCGATGTCTCGGCGAGGATGGCGTCGTCGCCGGCTCGCGCCTCGCCCGCGCGACGACGCAGCCGGCCCGCCCTCCGGCGCTTTGCGGCGCTTTTTTATGTTCCCGTCGCCGGCCCGCTTAAGGACTCGAAGCCCGAACGCCTCTCTAGGCCGAAACGAGAGAGGCCGACTTGATTGGGCGCAAAAAGCCGCATGTCGATTGGGACGGATGCAACGGCCGTCCGGCGCCGATCGCCCCGTCGAGACCCTCGACGGGCGCGGCCTCAAGCGCCCCAACGCGGCTGGCGTTTCTCGAGAAAGGCGCGGATTCCCTCGACGGAGTCCGGCTCGGCCAGATTGTCGACCATCGCCTTGGCGGCGAGGGCGTAGGCGACGTCGAGCGGCTGCTCGATCTGCTCGTAGAAGGCGCGCTTGCCGATGGCGAGCGTCGGCCCCGAGCGGAGGGCCATCTCTCCCGCCAGAGTCTGCGCCTCCGCCAGCGCCCGGCCTGCGGGAACGAGGCGGCTGACAAGCCCGAACCGCTCCGCTTCGGCGGCGCCGTAGAGCTTGCCGGTGAGCGCCATCTCCAAGGCGTGCTTGCGCGACACGCTTCGGCCGACCGCGACCAGCGGCGAGGAGCAGAAGAGGCCGATGTTGACTCCCGGGAGCGCGAAGCGTGCGTCCTCGCCGGCGATCGCGAGGTCGCAGGCCGCGACGAGCTGGCATCCTGCCGCCGTGGCGACGCCCTCGACCGCCGCGATCACCGGTTTCGGCAGCGCGACGATCGCCTGCATGAGGGTGGCGCAACGCGTCATGATCTGCTCGTTGAAGGCGCGCCCGCGGTCGAGGTCGTTGCGGTGAGCCTCAATCTCTCTCAGGTCGTGACCCGCGCTCAGCGCCGGCCCCTCGCCGGCGAGCACCACGGCCCGCGCCTTGTCGTCCTTGGCGAGGTCGGCGAAGGCGACGATCAGCGTGTCGATCATCGCAAGACTGAGGGCGTTGCGGTTTTGCGGCGCGGCCAACGTCAGCGTGACGACGCCGGGATCGTGCTGGCGGCGGAGGAGGGAGGTGACGGCGTCAGGGGAGGCGGTCATGGGCGAGCTCGCTTTGCAAAAGGGCTGACCGAAAAGATAAGTCGGCTGACGCTCCGCGTCGACGGCAAAGGCGAGCCGGGGGCTTTCGCGCCTTCCCCCTCGCAGCGTTTTCCATTAGGCAGGGCGCCTCTCGCTCAACCTGAAGGTTAAAAAGGCGGACAATGATTCATCGCTACCGGACGCACACCTGCGGGGCGCTTGGGCCAACCCTGGTCGGCGAAGCCGTCCGCCTGTCCGGCTGGTGCCACCGCATACGCGACCACGGCGGCCTCCTGTTCATCGACCTGCGCGATCATTACGGGATCACCCAATGCGTGGTCGACCCGGACTCGCCGGCGTTCCGGCAGGCCGAGAAGCTGCGCTCGGAATTCGTCGTCCGGGTCGACGGGGAGGTGCGCAAGCGACCGTCCGGCACCGAAAACCCCGAGATGGCGACCGGCCTCGTTGAGGTCTATGTGCGCGAGATCGAGGTTTTGGGCCCGGCCGGCGACCTGCCGATGCCGGTCTTCGGCGACCAGCCGTATCCGGAAGACACGCGGCTCAAATACCGCTTTCTCGACCTTCGCCGCGAAAAGCTGCACCAGAACATCATGCTGCGCGGGCGGATCATCGATTCGCTGCGTGCGCGCATGAAGGCGGAAGGGTTCTTCGAGTTCCAAACGCCGATCCTGACCGCCTCGAGCCCCGAGGGCGCGCGCGACTTTCTCGTCCCGTCGCGCCTGCATCCGGGCAAATTCTATGCGCTGCCGCAGGCCCCACAGCAGTTCAAGCAACTCGTCATGGTGGCGGGGTTCGACCGCTATTTCCAGATCGCGCCCTGCTTCCGCGACGAGGATGCGCGCGCCGATCGCTCTCCCGGCGAATTCTACCAGCTCGACATCGAAATGAGCTTCGTCACCCAGGAGGACGTGTTCGCGGCTGTCGAGCCGGTCCTGCGCGGCGTGTTCGAGGAATTCGGCGAGGGTCGGCCGGTGACGCAAAAGTTCCCCCACATCACCTATGCCGACGCCATCCGGAAGTACGGCTCGGACAAGCCCGACCTCCGCAACCCCATCGTCATGCAGCACGTCTCGGAACACTTTCGCGGGTCGGGCTTCAAAGTATTCGCGCGCATGCTCGAAACGCCCGAGACCGAAGTCTGGGCGATCCCGGCGCCCGGCGGCGGCCAGCGCACCTTCGCCGACCGGATGAACTCCTGGGCGCAGAGCGAGGGCCAGCCGGGCCTCGGCTACATATTTTGGCGGCCGAAGCAAGGCCTGAAGGCGGACGAAGAGCACGTTAAACTGACCAAAAATCTGCCTGCCGACATTACTCAAGAGGCGAAGTCGGTGTCCCACCGACAGGATTTCGCAGTGCTTGGCTCTGAACTCTACGATATTGACGGGAAGTCCATCCTTTTCTTTGTTAGGAATTTGCAAAGAAAAGGAATGACGTCCGACGCAGCCTTTTGGTTTGCACGATATTTTGAGGCCGCCGGACCAATCGCAACCAATATCGGCCCACAGCGCGTTGAAGCGATTCGCCAACAGCTCCACCTCACCGCCGGCGACGCAGCTTTCTTCGTCGCCGGCGATCCGAAGAAATTTGCCAAGTTTGCAGGACAGGCACGCGCCAAGGTCGGACAGGATCTAAAACTGATCGATGAAGGTCGGTTCGAATTCTGCTGGGTCGTCGACTTCCCGATGTACGAGTGGAACGAGGAGGAGAAGAAGATCGACTTCTCCCACAATCCTTTCTCGATGCCGCAGGGCGGGCTCGAAGCGCTCGACAGCCAGGATCCGCTGACCATCAAGGCCTTCCAGTACGACATCGTCTGCAACGGCGTCGAACTGTCGAGCGGGGCGATCCGCAACCACCGCCCCGACGTCATGGTGAAGGCCTTCGAGATCGCCGGCTACGGCGAGGAGGTGCTCATCGAGAAGTTCGGCGGCATGTACCGCGCCTTCCAGTGCGGCGCTCCGCCGCACGGCGGCATCGCGCCGGGGATCGACCGCATCGTCATGCTGCTCGCGGGCGAAGAGAACCTGCGCGAGGTCGTGCTCTTCCCGATGAACCAGCGCGCCGAGGACCTGATGATGGGCGCGCCGGCGCCGGTGACGGCGCGGCAATTGCGCGAGCTCCACATCCGGCTCAACCTGCCGGAGAAGTGAGGGGCAAGTCGGCTGCGGGGGTCGAGCTCCCTGGAGGAGACGAAGAGAAAATTGGGGCCGGTCGGCCAGGGAGGCCTGGCCGACCGAGATGGACGGGTTTGGCCAAGAATCAGCCCTAAAATCAATCCTTCCAATGGGATGGGCGCCAAAAACTGTTCTTTCGAGGCCCATTTTGGGATTACTAAGGGGATAATCTTAATCTCTAATATTATATATTTGTTGTAATCCATTGAAGTTGAATGGGTGGATCAATATCGGTGCCGTAAAGTGGATCTCCAGACCCGTCACGGGCGCCCTTGTTCGCGCTTTGCGCGCATGGTAGCCACAGGCCGAAACTCGGGGCATAGCGCAGCCCGGTAGCGCGGAAGTTTTGGGTACTTCAGGTCGCCGGTTCGAATCCGGCTGCCCCGACCATTCAACTTGCTGATTTCTTTGAGCGGCGAGAAGAGAGGATTCAGAGAATGCGTTCAGAGGGCGTTCTGCGACGGAAAGCCATTGTGCTCGACTCCGTCGAGCACGCGGACGGCGCGGCGCTTGCCGAGGCGAAACATCGACATGGAACGCGGGTGGGTGAAGGCGCCCGCCTCGCAATGGTGATAGCCTCCCGCGGCGCCCGCGCCGTGCCGGGCGCCGTCGGAAGCAAAAATGCAGCCGTCGTCAATGCACTTGATCTCGCCGGCGCAAATCCGGGCAGCCCGACACTTGGCGAGGCTCTCGCAAGCCGATGTCGCCGAGGATGCAGGCCCATCCTTTCCGACCGTGAAGCGGGCCGAGAGCGAACGCAACGCGACAGTCTCGCCCGAGGCGATCACGAAAATTCGGACCGTGCTCGAGGCGGCGCGCGTCGCCTTTGACGATGACGGCCGGCAGGCGCGAGGCTGCGAAGTTCCTCGGAAAGTCCAGACGCTCGACAACCGCAACTAGGAGGAAAGCGATGACGGTCGAACCGAAGCAGAAGCCGCCGCTTCGCGGCCCATTTCAACCTCTCGCCGGCGCCAGCGCGGAGGAGCGAATCGCCGCGGCGGCGGAATATGCCGCGGCGCAGCTCGGCTTCATCGCCCGGGCGCTCGAACGCATGGAACGACGTTCGGCGGAGCTTCCGGAGCCGGGCTCTACAGCGGACGTCCTGCGCCGGACTCTCCCGCCGAGAAAGCCCTAGCGTCTTCCGGCGTTCCAAGAGGCCAGCTCTTCTGCTCAGCCAGGCCGAGCTCGCTGCTGCGGCGAGGATTTCCGTCGCGACGCTGAGGCGCATGGAATCGAGCGCCGCCGGCGGCGTCTGGCTACGTGAACATACGGACGCCCTCCGGCGCGCGCTCGAGGGCGTCGGCGTCGAGTTTAGCCAGGGCCGAGGGCCGGAGATCCTCACGCCGGGCGATCGCCGTCTTCATTGACGATGACGACGGCTTGGGCCGCGGCGGCATCATCGCCATAAAATATCTTCGTCTATAGATCGGTGAATTTTGGTTTCTGATATAACAATCAAAACAATGTTGACGCCTTCGAGAAGCGATCAAGGTGCGATATAGCAGCGAATACTTGGTGTTTTTTGTGCATTGGCACTGGGAGAACTATTCATCTTCCAAGCGCTTTTTGGCTTGGCAAGGGACCAGTAACCAAGCGCCCAAGTCCTATACCGCACACAAAAACCATAAGCCAGCAATCACTACGCCGATGGCATCCTGCGGGACTGGCTCATTCATGATGCGGCCGGGTTTTTCACTCTCTGGCTTGTGGTCGTTGGATTGGGACAAGCGGGACTCTTCCTGTGGCAGCTCCGCCTTATGTCCCCGCAACTCACGTTCACGCGCGAAGGCTTGAGGGATGCCAAAGAAGCCGCTGAGGCCGCCAAAGAGTCGGCGGACGTTGCCGGGAAATCGGTCGAACTTGCTAAGCAAACGGATGAACGGCAACTGCGCGCCTATGTCTTAGTAGACAATGCCAGCGCACGATTGTTTCCAGATAGGGAGGGGCGCGCAGCGCCGTGATCCAGTCGAGCCCCGCCGGCTTGATATCCTCGGCGATGCGGGCTTCGGTGATCATCCCCCTGTCCCCGACCAGGACGACATGGTCGAGGCCGAAGCGCTGCTTGAGCTTGGCGATCTGGCTGGCGAGCGTGGCGGGATCGCCGGTCGCGCCCTCGAAGACCTCGACGGCGATCGGGCAACCGTCGGGCGCGCAGAGCAGACCGTAGACGATCTGCAGCTTGCCCTTCTTGCCGTCGCGGTTGTAGCCGAACTGGGCCAACGGGCAGCAGCGGCCCTCCATGGAGCTGGAGGTGACGTCATAGAGCACCAGCGTGCCGCCGGCGAGATGGCGGCGGGAGAGCGCCGTCTCAATGGCGGGCTGGCGCACCGCCAGCCAGTCGAGGGCGCGATAGAGTTCCTCCTCGTCGACCGGCCCGGGGCGACTTCGGCGCCGAGACTGGAGGCTGCGGTGTCGGGCGAGAGCGCGCGCGCCGTGGCGAGCTTCGAGCTCGGATCAAGCACCCGGCTGACGATGAGCGCCAGGACGAGATCCCGGCAGCGGTTGCCGGCGGGCCCGATGAGCCGGTCGAGTCCGATCTTGCGGGTACATCAAGGGGAAGAGCGCGATCCATCTGGCCCGGGTTTATGGAGAGCGCAAGCGCAACTTCGTGGGGCAGCACTTCTGGGCGCCAGGATTCTTCGTGAACACGGTCGGCAGGGACGAGGACGCCATCCGGACTTACATCCGCAATCAAGAGAAGGAGGATCAGAGGCTCGAACAGTTGAACCTCTGGCGCTGACAACGCCGCCTTTAGGCGGCTCCAAGCTCAACGGGC
>DASRSL010000082.1:0-34935 GCA_035656495.1 Roseiarcus sp. | reverse complement strand
AGCACGGCTGCAACCACCCAGTCGACGCCGGGAATCTGCATCAGGAGCGCGTGTGGCGCGCGATAGGGCTCGAGCCGCTCGCCAATGCGCAGGTCGAGCGCTGCGATGTCGGACTCGATGGCTTCGAGCCGGCGCAGTTGCATCGCCAGGAGGAAGCGGTGATGCTCCTCGAGGCGCCCGTCGAGCGCCAGGATCAGATCGGCACGCTTTCGACGCAACTGCCCCTTGGCGAGATCGGCCATCGCCTCGGCCGAGGTCTCGCCCGCGATCAGCGCCCGGAGCATGGCGCGGCCGGACACGCCGAAGACGGAAGGCGACCGGGACGCTGCAGGTACGTTCGAGACACTGCCATGCGTGCTCCCAGTTTCCCAGGGCGACAAAGAATGGTACCTCTATGCAGCGCGGGCCGGACTGCTTATCGGGGTTGCGAGCCACCGCAGATCTGTCAGCCTCAGCACGATCGCCCGTCGCGAAGGTTCCGACAAGTTGGCCCGCCGCCGCCACACCATTTTCATTAATAATGGCGCGCCGCAGGCGCTGGTTGGCTGCTTAGGGCGCGCCGCGCTTTGATGTGGCCCCGCTGATCGAGACGGCGCCCAGCTGTCCGTGTTTACCCTGTTTCGCGAAACAAAAACAGGCGGAACGGGAACGTTTTTGGGCGGGCTTCATCGAAAAAATCTATTTATTTCAAATGGCTTATGCAAATAAATACTGCATATATCAGTGAAAATAGCAGGGAAGAATTAGCGCGTATCAGGCGGTTAATTCCAGCGTATCAGAGAAGGAATTCGCCGCATCAGGGAAACAACAGGCGGGGGAGGCAGCGGCGAGGCATTGGGGGCGCGCGAGGCCGCTCAGCCGAAGGATTGCGATATGCGCCACATGAGCCAATCGAACATCCGGTCGGGCGCGACGCGGCGCAGAAAGAGCATCGGCCGCGCCGCGGCGCCCGTCGGATAGCGGGCTTTCGGCCGCGCGGCGCGAACCGCGCGGACGATCGTTCGCGCAACCCCTTCGGGCGAAGAGGGCACTTTGGACGCCTCGTTGTATGCGAGCATTTTCGCATGCCGGCGAGCGTAGGGCGCGTAGGCGGTGTCGCCGGACGCGCGCATGAGGCTTTCGCCGGCGACCCGGCTGAATTCGGTGCGGATCGTTCCCGGCTCAACGACGATGACGCGGATCCCGAAGGGCGCGGCCTCCATCCTCAGGCAATCGCTGAGGCCCTCGACCGCGAATTTGGCGGCGTGATACCAGGCGCCGAACGGCTCGCCGAACCTCCCGGCCATCGAGCCGACGTTGACGATGCGGCCGGCCCCCTGTCTGCGCATGATCGGCAGGGCCAGCTGGCACAGGCGGGCGAGCCCGAACAGGCACACTTCGAACTGGCGCCGCGCTTCGGCCAGCGGCACGTCCTCGAGCGCTCCGAGGCAGCCGTACCCGGCGTTGTTGACCAGAACGTCGAGTCGGCCGGCTGCGTTGATGACCGTCTCGACGGCCGAGACGATCGATGCGTCATCGCCGAGATCGAGGAAGACGAGCCGGGCGCCGAGCCTCCCGAGCGGCGCCATCCTCTCCAGGCGTCGCGCTCCGGCGAAGACCTCGTACCCCTCCTCGAGCAGGGCGCGGACCGTCGCATCGCCTATGCCCGAGGACGCTCCCGTCACGAATGCCGCTTTGCTCATCGACAACGCTCCTTACCACGAGGCCGCCCCGGAGCGACGCCCGTCGCCCGCGTTTTCGGAACCCCGTAACGGAAAGGCGCGTTGAAAAATGGGCGCTCGAGGGTCGCCGCCTTGCCGAAGCCGCAAACCAACCAGGGCGCCTCCGCCCGAACGGGCATGGAGCACGAGGAACTCAGCTACGCACGATTTCTCGCCTTCGCCGCGTTGGCGGTCGGCGTTATTCTCGTTCCCATTCTGGTTTGGCAGCTCGGCTCGATCCTTCTTCTCGCCTTCGCTGCGATCCTGATCGCGATTCTCCTGCACGTCGTCTCCGAGCCGCTGCAGCGGTGGACGCCGTTGCCGGTCTGGGCCGACCTGCTGATCGCGGGCTTCGTTCTTTTGTCGATGATCGCCCTTTGCGGGTGGATCTTCGGTTCCCAGCTCTCGGCCGAGTTCTCCGAGGTCGTGACCCGGGTTCGCGCCGGCGCGGTCCAGATTCAGGACCTGCTGCGCGAGACTCCGGCGGGGCAGTACGTTCTTTCGCGGCTGAGCAACACCAACCTCTCCTTGACCGGGCTGTTCGGCACGGTCGTCTCGACTTTTGTGACAGCGGTCGCGGCTCTGGTCATCATTGTGATGAGCGCCGCCTATCTGGCGGCCGAGCCCGCTCTCTACCGCGCCGGGCTCGTTCGGCTGTTCGGGCCTGACCGGGAGCGATGGGCCGACGAGACGATCGTCAGCATGGCCGCTGCGCTGCGCTATTGGCTCCTCGGGCAATTCCTCCAGATGGCGATGATCGGCGTGCTGTCGGCCCTGGCGGTCTGGCTGATCGGGCTGCCTTCCCCACTGGCGCTCGGCCTTATCGCCGCCGTGGCCGAATTCGTGCCCTATCTCGGGCCGGTCATCGCGGCGATTCCAGCGGGCCTGGTGGCGGTGACCCGAGGACCGGAGACGTTGGCGTGGACAGTATTTGCGTATATCCTGATCCATCAGGCCGAGGGCAATCTGATCATGCCGCAAATCCAGAAGCGGATGGTCTATATTCCGCCCGCCGTGATGCTGCTCGGCATCGCGGGCATCGGGGCGCTGGCCGGCGTGCTCGGCTTCGTGCTCGCCGCGCCGATCGTAGTCGCGATTTTCGCCATCGTGCAGAAAACTTACGTGCACGACACGCTGAAAGAGGACATTCCTCTCGCAGGGGAAAAGACACAGGCCGGCGGCCGCGTCGACGCCGATTCCCGTTCGTGACCGGTCCTGCCTTTTCTTCGACGCGGGAAAGCCTTTATTCGGTTCGCCGCTCCACTTATGAGAGCAAGCCATGACACAGAACCTTCCCTCGCCTGCGGACGATGTCGAAGCTCCGCCGCCTTCCGACATCATATATCCGTCCGCCCTGCCCTTCGCGCTGGTTCATCTGGCCTGCTTCGGCGCGATCTGGACAGGGGTCGGATGGAAGGCCGCAGTCATCGGCGTCGCGCTCTACTGGTTGCGCATATTCGCGATCGGGGCCGGCTACCACCGCTACTTCTCTCACCGCGCCTACGAAACGAGCCGCGCATTCCAGTTCGTACTTGCTGCGCTCTCCCAGACCACGGCGCAAAAGAGCGTCCTCTGGTGGGCGGCGAAGCATCGCCACCACCACTTGCATTCCGATACGCCGCTTGACGTCCATTCCCCGCTGCAGCGCGGCTTCCTGTACAGCCATTTCGGATGGATCTTCGACCGCCATCATGAAGAGACCGACCTCGTCAAGGTCGCCGACTTCGCGAAATACCCCGAGCTGATGTGGCTGCACCGGCATGAACTGGCGCCGGCCGTCGTGCTGGCGATCCTCTGTTTCGCTGCGGCGGGGCTGCAAGGCCTGGTTGTCGGATTCTTCTGGAGCACCGTCGCGGTCTATCATGCGACGTTCAGCATCAATTCGGTCGCCCACGTCGCCGGCCGCCGGCGCTACGTCACCGGCGACGATTCGCGCAACAATTGGCTTCTCGCCGTCTTCACCATGGGCGAGGGGTGGCACAACAATCACCACGTCTTCCAGAGCAGCGCCCGTCAGGGATTTCACTGGTGGGAGTACGATCCGACCTTCTATCTCTTGAAGCTCCTTTCGTTCACGAGGCTGATCTGGAAGCTGAAGTCGCCCCCGATCGAGGTTCTGGAAAATCGTCGCCCGCTCGGTTCGAGGGTCATCCGGCGCGCCGCCGATCAGGTCGCCGCGCGCTTCAACGCCGAGCGGATCGCCGGCGCCGTGGCGTCCGTGCTCGGCGCAGGCCGCCTGACCCAACTCCACGCTCAGCTGGCCCTCGCCCGGCAATGCGCGGCCGACGTCCTCAGCGAGATGAACCTGCCTCAGATCCCGGCCGAGAGCGAGATTCGGAAGTGCGCGCGCTCGATGCTCGCCAATTCGCCTTCGCTCGAGGATATCGCCGCCAAGGCGCACCGGCTCGTCCTCGAGGCGGTCGGCGCACGGCTCGCCATGCTCGCCGCTCAGGCGGCGGGCGCCGAGTAGCCCGCAGGCGCGATTATAGCGGGGACCGCCCTCGGCGTTCCGAATTCCGAACTGAGGATCCGGCGCAGCCGCACCAGTGTCGCGCGCGCCGAGCCTGTTCGCATCGCCAGGCGGATCAGCGGGGCAAGCTCGCCCGGGTTCTCGCGCAGCGCAGCCAGAACGCCGGCGACGTTCACCGACCCGTCCGGTCGCCGCCCGGCGAGGGCGACCGCCATGACGGCGCAGGCGGCGTCGTCCGCCACGGCTCGCACCGCCGCAAACGGCAGGCCATACGTGCTCGCCGCGAGCGCGGCGACATGGGACTCCATGTCGACGGCGACCGCGCCGTGCCGCTTGTGGAGTTTGCCCTTCGAGGCGACGTCGACAACGGGCGCATCGACGCCAAGAATCGGGCCGACGGTCGCGTTCGGGATCAACCGCGCCAGACTTTTCGTCCACGCCTTGTCGGTCGCCCAGGCGCGCGTTCCGTCCGAGATGGAAGAAGCGATCACGCAAGCGCCGGCGGCGAGCCCGGGAGCAAGCCCTCCGCAGATGCCGAAGCTGATGACGCCCCGGTCGGTGGGAAGAAGCAAAGTTACGAGCGGGATCGACTGCGATCCCAGGACCACCGCGCGCACCGCCGGGCCGGCGATGATTCTCGCCTCGAACTGCAGTCCGACGACAGCCACGATGCCTGTATCGGCTCCGCTGCCCTGCGCCCATCTCTCGTCGTTCCGACGCGACGTCCAGGATCCGCGCCGGATCCGCCTCGAAGACGTTGCCACCCCGATCAAGCTCCCCGATGCGCGAAGCCGCCGCCAAGCTCCGTAGATTTCGTTTCCCGGAGCAAGCGCGCCCGCCTGCGTTAGCATTGGATCGGGGTACGCCTCAAGCATCATGCGCCTCTCCCCATGAAATTGCGGGGGCGGCGGCGGCCGGCCCGCCCGCAGAGCCCGAAAGACAAATCAGTGACCAAGAAGGTAAGCAGAGACTAATTTTGAACGACTTGGCTCCGGCGCGAGGTGGGTTCGACGAAGGGACTGCGGCCTCGAGAGGCGAGCACATCCTGATAACCGCAAAGGCGGCGGCCGGATCGCCGCAGCGCCTCGGCGTTTCCCGGATCGAGGAGAGCTCCGAGCTCCTGCACGTATCGATAGCCCGGTGCATGGCCCGGAAAAGCGTCGCTCGTTGCGGGATGCAGATAGATCTCACAAAACCCGCGAGGCAGGCTCTCCAGCAGGAGGCGCAACCGATCGCGCGTAACGCCGCCCGACCATCGCAGCCCAAACACGGCCTCGGGCGTCGCAACGCCTGCGCGCCGCGCGCGAAGGCTGAGCAGGCGCGCGCACAGGTCTTCGATGATCCTTCCGCCGACGGCGGGCGAATGGACGACTCGCGGCGGCTCTCGAGGCACACGCAGCGCACGCGCTCCGAACCGCGCGCCAATTTCGATGACCATCGCCGCGATAAACGGATGCAGATGGAAATGCCGGTGGACGTTGACGTGATCGAGCGGCAGGCCGGTCGCGAGAAAGGCGACGAATTGCGCCTCGATCTCCGCCCGCATCTGCGCGCGCGCAGATGAGCTCGCCGCGAGCTCCACTCCGAACCGGACAAGATCCGAGCGCAGACGCCCCCCTCGGTCCACCAGACGCGGAATTTGCCCGGCCGGCAGGACCGGCGTCGCATCGGTCAGCGCGAGATGGAGGCCAACCCGCAGACCCGGGAGCCCGCGGGCCCGTTCGACCGCGTCTTCGGCGTGAGCCTCCGAGACCATCAGGCTCGCCGCCGACAGGATGCCTTTCGAGCATCCGATTTCGACCGCCTCGTTCACCTCGCGCGCGAGGCCGAAATCGTCGGCGGTGATGACCAGACAATTCAAGTCGGAAGCCCTCGCCGCTCGCGCAGGAACGACATGAACTCGATCCCCTCTCGCAGCCTACGCCCGAGCATCTCCCTGCTGCGCGCCATCTCTGAAACGATCGAGGCGATCTTCGAGGCCCGGAAATAGAAGCGCCTGTAGAAGGCCTCGACCGAATCGAAGCTTTCCCGATAGTCGAGTTGCGGATAGCGCAGGGGCGAGATCTGCACCCCGCGGCTGTCAATCAACTCGCCATGCTCGGTATCGAGCCAGCCGTTCTCCACCGCCTGCCGATAGAGCTCGGTGCCGGGGTAAGGCGCAGCCAACGACACCTGGATCGTATGGGGATTGATCTCGCAGGCGAAACGGATCGTCTCCTCGATGGTTTCCCTGGTCTCGCCGGGGAGGCCGATGATGAACGTGCCGTGGATGACGATCCCGAGGTCGTGGCAGTCGCGCGTGAAGCGCCTCGCGACATCCACGCGCATGCCCTTCTTGACGTTGTGCAGGATTTGCTGGTCGCCCGACTCGTAACCGACCAGGAGCAGGCGGAGGCCGTTCGCGCGCATCGACTTGAGCAGGTCGCGTCCGACATTCGCCTTGGCGTTGCAAGACCACACCACGCCGAGCTTTCCGAGCTCGCGTGCGATCTCGGCGGCGCGCAGTGCATCGTCGGTGAAGGTGTCGTCGTCGAAGAATATCTCCTTGACTTCGGGGAAGGCGCGCATCGCCCAGCGCACCTCGTCCATGACGTGTCCGACGCTCCGGGTCCGGTAGCGATGGCCGCCGACCGTCTGCGGCCAAAGACAGAACGTGCAGCGCGACTTGCAGCCGCGCCCGGTGTAAAAGGATAGATAGGGGTGTTTCAGATAGCCGATGAAGTACTTCCGGACGTCGAGGTCGCGTTTGTAGACCGGGGTCACGAACGGCAAACTGTCCATGTCCTCGAGCAAGGGACGCGGCGGATTGTGAATGATCGCTCCCCGCCCGTCGCGGTATGAAAGCCCACGGATTGCTCTGAGATCTCGGCCCTCCGCCGCCTCCTTGATCGTGAAGTCGAACTCCGACCCGGCGACGAAATCGACCGCAGGCGCCGCCTCGAGGCTCTTCAGCGGCTCGACGGCCACGGTCGCCCCGACCATGCCGATCCTGAGCTTCGGATTGGCTTCCTTCATCGCGGCGGCCATCGCGGCGTCACGCGAGAAGGACGGCGCCGACGTATGCAGCACCGCCAGCTCGAAGTCATGCGTTTGGCGCAGAACTTCCGCCGCTCGAATCCCGTGCGGAGGCGCGTCGATCAGCTTGCTGTCGGGGACGAGCGCCGCCGCCTGCGCGAGCCAGGTCGGATACCAGAACGAGCGGATCTCCCGGCGAGCCTGGTATCGGGATCCAGCTCCGCCGTCGAAACCGTCGTAGGTCGGCGCCTGAAGAAACAGGGTTCGCACGGTAAGGCCCTCCTCATTGCGGGTCGTGGACGAGCGTGCCGTCCGACTTCAGGCGATAGCGCTCGCCGCGCCATGAAATCCCGCCGCCGAAGAAGCTCGCAGCGTAGACAAAGAGAAACAGCAGGTCGTAGAACGGCAGCAGCCAATAGGTCTGGCGCGGCAGCGAAAACGCGCGCTCGACCGAGAGACATAGAACGAGCCGCCCCACCAGGGCAAGAAGGAGCAGAGGCACCCCGTGTGAGGCGCCAAATAGCGTCGCGGGAATTGCGAACGCTGCCGGGTGGGCGACGATCGTGCCGGCGTAGCCTTTCGGATTAATGATCCGGATCGTGCGCGCGGCGCGAAGCTGGTTCTGTATGAGCGCGCGCGCTGTCTGTTCCCGGCAGATATGCGCGACGGAAAAGTGCGGTATTGCGATTGCGTAGCCGGCCTCCCGGATGCGCTCGCCAATCGCATAATCGTCATGCAGGCAATCGGCGAAGGCCCGAAGGCCTCCGATCGCCTCGAGCGTTCTCCTGCGCAAGGCGATCGTCGCGCCGAAGCAGGGACGCGCCGCTCCGAGGGTGAGCGCCACGACGACGCTCGGAAGGAAATCCGCGTTGATGCTGAGCGCCGCCAGCGAGGACCAAAGGCCCGCCCCGCCGACGCCATGGTAGAGGCAGGTCGCCGCGCCGACGCCCGGTCCCTCGAGTTCGCTCGCGAGCTCCGAAAGATGGTGCGGGCCGACCAGGATGTCGCTGTCGATGATCGCCAAAAATTCCGCCTTCGCCAGCGGCGCCATGTTGATCAGATTGGAGATCTTGCGGTTGCCGCCATGCTGCCTGGCGTCGACCTTCAGATCGACCCGGGCCCCCGAAGTCTCGGCGGCGACGGATTCGACGACGCCGATTGCCGGGTCGGCCGCGTCTGACACGCCGCAGAGGAGCTGGACCGTCCCGCTGTAGGTTTGCCGGCACAAGGCCCGGAGCCGTTCGCGAAGCTCGGCGTCCTCGCCGCAGAGCGGCACGAGAATCGACGCCGGTGGGCAGCGGGCCGGAGCGCCGCGCCGGCCCAGCTGAAACCCTATGATCAGAAACGAAGCCAGAGCAAGGTAGACGACGCCAACCACCGCGGCGAGCGAACATGCGCTGCCGATCCAGGCTGCGAGGTCCGCCTCCGCGCCCGCGGTCACGGGGTCCCGTCCAAAGACGATGGCGCGGCGTCACGATATCGGTTCTCCAGCCTGCGGCGCGAAATGTAGTAGGGAGAGCCAAAGGAGAACAGGATGTCGAGATGCGCGGCCTTCGGATTGACCGCCAGGACGAGCAGAAGCCCGGCCGCACCTTGGCCGAGCCCGTGTAGCCGGCGCGAGAGGCTGTCCGGCTCGGGGATGGGCTCAAAGCCGAAACGAGAGGCGAGCCGTCGGAATTGAGCCGCCTGATCGGAAGTCTTCAGCGCCATTGCCGCCCGGATCGCCGTCACATCGTTCAGGTCGCTTCGACCTTGGAGATACTTGCAAAGCTCTTTGAGAGACGCGTCCATTAGTGTCGCGACGCGTCGCGCCCAGGCGATCGTGGCTCCCCCTTGGCCCATGGAAGGAAAGTATTCGTTTCGGTAATGAAGCTCGGCGATCCGGTCGCCGGCGCCGAGACGGACGCCGTCCGGCAGAATGATCCTCCGCCCGGCGCGCACCAGCTTGACGCGCAGGATGCAATCGGGAGAATCGATGTAGTCAAAGACTCCGTTCCGCCGACGAAGCCGACTGTCGAAAGCAAAAACAACACGAGCAAAAGAACGCTGGACTGAGGTTTCCACGGTCATCGTGGCGCTCCGGATTGCAGCGTCTCCAGCCGACGAAGATAACGCGCCAAATACGGGAAAGTTTCAAGTCCTTTTCCGTCGAGAGGAAGAGACAAGCCGTATCGCCGGCTGCTCTCATTTTCGACCGCCGATCGGCTCCCCGTAGATCGCGGCCAGCGAGACTTTGACCGTCAGGGCGAGCGGGACCGCAAGAATCACGCCGACGATTCCAAACAGCGCGCCGCCGGCCAGGAAGCAGAAGATCACCAAGGTCGGGTGCACCCGCGCTGCGTTGCCGAGCACGACCGGCCCGATCAGCTGATCGATCGAAAGCCTGAGCGCGGAAGCGTAGATCACGTAGGTTACGATGCTCCACACGCTTTTGGCCTCCTGGACTGCGACCAGGCCCGCAATCACCGCCGACAAGGCCGGCCCGACGACCGGGAGAACCTCCAGGAGCCCGGTCAACGCCGCCAGGAACGCAGCGTGTCGAAGGCGGAGAAAGAGGCCGAGCCCGACGTAGGCGGCGCAGCCGGCGTAGACGATAACGGCCGCAATCCCGATGAAATAGCGAAACAGGATCGGCCGAAGCGACTCGAGAATGCGGGCGGTCACCGGCCGCCAGTCGGGAGGGAAGAGCCGGACCAAGCCCCTCACGACCTGCGCTCCGCTCGCCAGGAAGTAGGCGAAAAGGGTCAGCGTCAAAAAGACGCCGAACACGCCGCCGAAGGCCCAGGCGGCGAGAGCGGCCACCGTGCCTCCCTGCTGCAGCAGCGACCTCAGCTTCGCGACGGCGCCGGCGGCGATGTCGGAAGCAGACTCCGGCTGGCCGAGGATTTGCACTGGAGCTTTGCCGAGCAGGTTTTCGAGCAGCCGCTGGATGACCTCCTGCAAATTCGAAATCGCACGATAGCCATCGTGGACCAAAGCCGGGATGGCGAAATAGGCTCCGAGTCCGATCAGGCCAAGCACGCCAAGGAAAACCGCAAGCGCAACCGCGATTCTCGGCGTCCGAAGCGACTTCGCCAGCCAGTCGACCAACGGGGTGAGCACGAAGGCCGTCACCGCCGAGAAGACAAACGGCAACAGCACGACATGGATAAGATAGAAGAAGACGATGACCGCGAGAGCGATGATCAGAACGGCCACCACGTCGACCGCCTCGGAGGCGTCGTTCTCCGAGTGTGGCTCGCGCGGCTCGTTCATGGAGATGAGCGTGGATAGACCCGGCCCTTCCAGGCCACGCGGCCGACGAGGCGCCGCCGAAGGCCGTCCAGGGCAATGAGCCCGCCCAAGGTGTAGCCGACCGGAAAGAGAAGACCGTACCACCGTGGGACGCCAAAGTGCGCGGCGCCGGCGATGTGGAAGCCGATTGCGACCGCAGCGGCCGCGACAGCCAAGCCGAAAGCGATCGGTCCCTCGAGCGAGCCGGCGCCGAGGGCGGCGTAAGCGGCGGCAGGCAGGATGACGAAGGACCAGCTCAGGACGAATGCGACAGCCGCCGTCATCAAGGTCGAACCAACGCCGCCGAACATTTCCAGGACGTTCTTGGCGAAGCCGGGCCAGAGCGTACGCCAGCCCGAATACATGCGGGTCGAAAGGAGCTGCGACCCATCCATTAGCGCGATGGAGAATCCGGCCCGTTTCATCAGCCTCGCAAGCTCGAGATCCTCGCATATCGCCGTCGCGACCGCGGCGTGCCCCCCCACCTGCCGGTACGCCGAGCGGCGGAGCAGCATGAACTGACCGGCGACATTCGCATCGTCGCTTTGGCCGCTCACGAGATTCCGGCGAAATCCGAGCAGATAGAGGCCGCAGGGAATCATCAACCGTTCCGCGAAGCTGACGAGACGGTGTTTGGGCGCCAGGCAAAGAAGGCCAAGCCCTCGTTCGGCCTCTGCGACCGCGCTGGAGAGGAGAGACGGCTCGGCCAGCATGTCGGCGTCGATGAACGCCAGCCATTCCGCATCGGGCGAGGCCGCGATGGCGCCGCGCCAGCAGGCCTGCGTCTTGCCTGTCCAGCCGTGCTGCAAGGGACCGCTGCGCAAGCCCCTGACGATAGGCTCTCGCCTTGCGAACTCGGCGATGATTTGGTCCGTGCCGTCCTCGGAATCGTCGTCGACGACGGCGATTCGGAGTTTGCCGTGCGGATAGATTTGAACGACGAGGCGCTCCAAACATTCCCGAATGTCGGGCGCTTCGTTGCGGGCGGGCACGATGACTTCGACTGAGGGCGCCTCGGGCCCGGGCGACGTCTCACTCGGAACGAGCGATCGCAGGGCGGCGCGCTGGCCCAATGCCCTCATAAGCAGGAGCGATTCCAGAAATAGCAGCGCTGCAGCGAGAAACAGCTCCACGGGCTAACCAGTCGTTGCCTCAGATTGAGTTGTGGAACGCTTCCAGCCTCACGGGCGTTCCGTCATCCGCCGCCCGAGGCGGTTCAACGGGTCGTATTGGTGCGCGAACGGCGAAATAGCTTCTTGCTCCCGCCTGAGGGAGTCAATTCGGCGCCCAGGCGTTGTCTCGGCTCAACGGGCGCGGTTTCCCGCAGCGCGACGAGGCGACGAAAGGCGCCAAGACGAAAGGTGGCGATTTGCAGGATCGGACCGTCCAGGCCGCCAAGGTCGGGGGATCATATCCGCATGCCGTAGCGCTCGGCCTCGAACGGCTGGGGCTTGTCCCGTTCCGCGCGGCCCGACTCTCGCTGGCGATCGCTCTCGCGCTCGTCGTTCTGGCGGCTCTCGGGATCGAGAGGATCAAGGTCGACGACTCGCTCAGCCAGCTGTTCCGCTCGAACTCGCCGGCTTTTCAGCTGTACGAGCAGGTCTCGCGGGAGTTTCCGTCGAGCGAATACGACGTTCTGGCCGTCGTCTCAGGGGAAAAGCTGCTCGAGCGCGAGTCAGTCGAGAAGCTGCGCTCACTGGTCACGGACCTGCAACTGATCAACGGGACGCGCGGCGCGATCTCAATGTTCTCCGCCCGCGAGCCGTCGCCAAACGGGGGCCTGCCGACGCCGTTGTTCCCCGAGCAACTTCCGCAGGGCGGCGACTATCATCGGCTCATTGAGCGCGTGACCAGCAATCAGCTGATCCGGGGCAAGCTTCTGTCGGACGACGGGAGACTGGCGCTGATCGTGCTCTCGCTCGACCCCAAGGTCGTCGAGAGCGACCGACTGCAGGCGACCGTGGCGGACATCCACAAGACGATGGACGAGGATCTCAGCGGCGTCGGACTGACTACGGAACTCTCCGGCGTGCCTGTGATGCAGCTCGAGATCCGTCACGCGCTCGAGCGTGACCGCGTGCTCTACAATGCGGTCGGCTTCGCGCTTGGATGCGCCATTGCGGCCCTCTTCTTCAGGCGGCTCTCCTTGATGATCGTGGCAGCCGCCCCACCGCTTATAGCAATCGTGTACGCCCTCGGGGTGCTGGGCTGGATCGGGTTCAGGCTGAACATGTTCCTTAACGTGATGACGCCGCTCATCATGGTCATCAGCTTCTCCGACAGCATGCAGCTCACCTTTGCCGCTCGGGACCGGCTCATGGCGGGCGACGACAAACGCACCGCCTTTCGCAAAGCCATCCTCGTCGTCGGACCCGCATGCGTCCTCACGCACGCCGCCGCAGGCCTGTCGCTGCTGGGCCTTCTCACCTCCTCGAGCGACCTCATTCGCGGGTTCGGCGAGGCCGGGTTCATCGCGACCGCCATTGCGCTCGTCACCGTGCTGTCGCTCCTTCCCGTCTTCGGCGTTCTTCTCATCGGCGACGAGGCGCGCTTCATCGCGAACCTGAAATCTGCCGACCCCGGCGTCACAGCGCTGAGGCGCTTCTGCGCCTGGGTCGCGCGTCGCATGGTGCTCCGGCCGGCCTTTTACGCCTTGGTCGCCCTCGCCGTCGTGGGCGCGCTGGCCTTCGACTATTCGGGACTGAGGCCGAGCTATCGCCTCGCCGACCAGGTTCCCGACAGGGCGCAGGCGACGAAGGCCAGCAGCCGGCTCGACAAGGAGCTGGCCGGCTCCAACCCGATCGAGGTGCTGATCACGTTTCCCCCCGGCGCCGGCCTCTACGCGCCACAAACGCTGGCGACGATCGGCGACGTCCACAAGACGTTGGAGACCGAGCCCGGGGTCGGCAACGTCTGGTCGCTCGAGACCTTGCGGCGCTGGCTCGCCGAGAAAATGGGCGTCACCGGCGTCGATGCGCTGAAGCAATACATCGACGTAATTCCGCGCTATCTCGTGCGGCGCTTCATATCGGAGGACCAGAACGCGGTGATCGTGTCGGGCGTCGTGCCCGACAAGAACCTGCCGACGCTGGTTCCGATCGTCGACCGACTGGACGCGCGGCTCCATGCGGTCCGCGCAGCGCATCCCGGTTTTGAGATCGCGGTGACCGGACTTTCCGTCATCGCCGCCCGCAACAGCGCCGACATGATCAACGCTCTCAATGGCGCGCTGACCGTCGAATTCGTGTTCATCGCCGCCTTCATCGGGCTGGCGTTCCGATCCCCGGCGATCGGCGCGGCGTGTCTGCTTCCGGGCCTCTTTCCCGTGGTCGCGGCGGGCTCGCTCTTGCGGCTGCTCGGCTACGGCATGCAATTCGCGGCCGTCATCTCGCTGTTTGTGTCATTCGGCCTCGGCCTCAGCG
This sequence comes from Roseiarcus sp., assembly GCA_035656495.1. GTDB lineage: Bacteria > Pseudomonadota > Alphaproteobacteria > Rhizobiales > Beijerinckiaceae > Roseiarcus. The sequence continues at coordinate 21,055 of DASRSL010000082.1, read as the reverse complement.
CGACGATCCATTTCCTCAACCGCATGGTGCGCGAGCGCAAGTCAGGCGACGATCCGGCAGTCGCGGTCGAGTGCGCGACGGTGCTCATCGGCCCGGCGCTCATTCTCACCACTCTGGTCCTCTCCTGTGGCCTCGCGGCCCTGGTCTTCTCCAATCTCCCGGCGCTCCGCATGTTCGGCTGGCTGAGCAGCTTCGCCATGCTGGCGGCGCTCACGGGCGATCTCCTGATCCTGAGGCCCGTCATCACCGCCATCCTGCGCCTCGCTCGAAAAGGACCTCCGTTCCTCGCCGGCCTCGGGCGCGGCGCGTCTTGACCCAGAGCAGAAAGGAACCGCCATGTCCCTAAGACTCTCCTTGCCGGTCCATCCCTCGCGTTCGGCAAGCCTCGTCCTGGCTGTCGCCCTCGCCGCAGCTCTATGGCCCGGTCGAAGCGCCGCGGCGGTCAGTCCCTTCCGACCTTTCATCGGCAACTGGACCGGGGGCGGCCAGGTCATCGGCTCGAACGGAAACCGCGAGCGCATCCGCTGCCGCGCGAACTACGGTGAGGCGCAACAAGGCGTGGCTTTGTCTCAGACGATCGTCTGCGCCAGCCCCAGCTACCGCATCGACATCCAGAGCTACGCCCAGGCTTTGGGAACGACAGTTCAAGGCACTTGGCGGGAGGGGACCCGAAACATCTCAGGCCAGCTGACCGGAACACTCGAAGGCGGCCAGTTTCGGGGCTCCGTCGTCGGTCCGGGGTTTACGGCTGGCATTTCGCTTTCGTCGAACGGCCGCCACCAGGAGGTCACCATCCAGCCGAGCCCAGGCGGCGACATTGCGGCCGTGCGCATCGAACTCGAGCGGCGCGGCTGACTCCCTGGCCCGTCCGTCTGCGCAAGCCCTCCGCCATACGCTTCGGGGCGGAGGAACCTCAGGGCGGCGCCGCGGCCCGTCCTGCCCGCCGCATGCAGGAACATTGTCGGCTTGCGTAAGTTTTCCCCGGTAACACTGGGATCGGACAACCGCCGATGACAGAAGCCAGGCGATCCAACGCAGGCCGGTTCGGGGAGGCGACCGGCAAGCGATGGACGGCGAAGGTGAGAGCCGATGCGTTCACCGACCGGTCGGCGCACGCTCTACCCGCCCGGCGTGCTCCCGCGCCGCTTCCGCGAGGCGCCCTCCAACCAGCGATTGGACGCGAGAAAACGAGCATCGCCCTGCACAACATGCGGGGGCTCGCGATCGCATTCGTGCTGATGACGCATGCGTGCCTCGCCTACATCGCCTCCGCCCCAGCGCAGCCCTTTCCATTCGACCGCCCCCCCTACGGGTGGCTGACCTTTCCGATTGTCGACTCACGACGCTGGTTCGGCTTCGACGTGTTCTGCGCTTGGCAGGACGTCTATCTGATGTCGTTGTGGTTCTTTCTTTCCGGCGTTTTCACCTGGCGAAGCATCGAGCGCGACGGCGGCCTGCGTTTCCTGACGAAGCGCGTCCTGCGGCTCGGCGCGCCGCTTCTCTTCGGCGTGACACTGCTGATGCCGGTCGCGCTCTATCCCGTCTACCGCGTGACGGCCCCGGATCCGAGCCTGACGGGCTATGTGCGCGAATATCTCGCCCTGCCCTTCGTGCCGTGTGGCCCGCTTTGGTTCCTGTGGCTGCTGCTGGCGCTCACTCTGGCCGCCGCGGCGCTGCATCGTTTTGCAAGACGGACGATTCCCACCGTCGGAAACCTCTCGCAACAGCTTGAAAGTCGCCCGATCCGCACCTTCGCGATCTGGATCGTCGTCTGCGTCGTCGCCTATGTGCCGCTCGCGTTCCAGTTCACGCCGTGGCGTTGGGCCACCCAGGGGCCAATCGCCGTCCAGCTCTCCCGCCCTCTCCTCTACGCCGTCTATTATTGCGCGGGCTTGGGCGTCGGAACCGCCGGGCTCGGCGCCGGAATGCTCCGCACCGACGGGATAGGGCCGAGAAAATGGGCGATATGGATGGCCGCCGCCGCGGCATCCCTTGCGCTCTGGATGGGACTGACCGGGCTGATCCTCCATCTGGGCCAGTCGACGCCTCTGCTTTTGGAAGCGGCGCGCGATGCGAGCTTTGCGCTCGCGGGAGCGTGCGGCGTCATCTTCGTCCTGGCGTTTTGCCTGCGCTTCGGGGCGACCGAACGTTGGCCGTTGTTCGCGAGGCTTTCCGATAACGCGCTCGGCGTCTACGTGTTGCACTACGCGCCGGTCGTCTGGCTGCAGTACGCGCTCCTCGGTCTTGCTTGGCCGGCCCCCCTGAAGGCGGCTCTCGTCTTTTGCGGCGCGACCGCGTCATGCCTTGCGGCGATCGCCGCCGCGCGCTCGCTGCGCCGCTCGCTCGCGACGCGATTATCCTCGCGATGGGTCTTCGGGTCGTAGCTCGAGGGGCGTTCGCGAGGAATTCACTCGGTCGTCGAAACGGATTCCTTGGGGATCTCGGCCGGCGCCATCGCATTGTCCGGCAACCGGGTCCAGACCTGGGTCTGCCCGAGCAGCGGAATGCCCAGATAACCTCGCACCGATAGCTTCTGACCGTCGGGGCTCAATTCCATCTTGGCATGATAGACGGTCCCGTCGCGCGGATCGAGGATGGATCCGTCCTCGTATTTCAGGCCGTCGCGCTTCATGCCCTTGACGATGACGAGGCCGAGCATTGGCGCGTTCTTCTGCTTCCCGGTGCACTTGGCGCAAACGTCGATCTCCGGGTCGCCGGGCTTGAGGAACATCTTGACCAGGCGGCCTTGGTACAATCCGTTCGCCTTGCTGAAGTAGAACCAGCCGCCGACATGCCCGTCATTGTCGACTTGCTGCCAGAACCCTGCGGCGGTTCGATCGGCGCTGGCGAGAGCGGGTCCCGACGCAAGGCTCAAACCGATGATGGGAAGTGCGAGTGCGACTCTCATGCGTTTCCATCTCGAGTCTCGTTGGAACCAGCGCTTTTTCCGCGCGAATTCGTCGCTTTGATGATCGGAATTTGGCGCCCAGCGGGTTGAACGGTGCTCACACGCCATGCTTCTCGAGAACCGCCCGGCAGCGGACGCTCAATTTGACGCGGTGCTCCTGTAGACAGGAGAGAAAGGCGCCCGATCCCTCGTTCGGATTGACTCTGTAGCAGAACCGTCGGACGTCTGGACGGCATGCGGCCTGCTCTTCCGGCGTGCCTTCTTGGGCGATCGCACTCGACGACAGGACAAGCATTGCGGCGGCGAAAAAAACCTTGCGGGCGGACATCGGCGTCTTCTCTCTCGCTAGTTGGTTGCTAGTTGTTGCGATCGGCGCGGGTTCTCGGCTTACCCATCAAAATCGGTTGGAAAATGACGGCCGCGGCCAGCGTGCAGATGAGGGACAAGGCAAGCAGCTTGCCCATGCTCGACGCCCCAGGATTGCTGGAAAACCAGAGGCTGCCGAAGGCCGTCGCCGTCGTCAGCGCGCTGTAGAAGACAGCGCGGGTGAGCGGCGTCTGAAGAAGCTGAGTGGCGCCCTCCCGCCAGGCGACAATGTAATAGATCTTGAACGCCACGCCGACGCCGAGCAGCAAGGGCAGAGCGATGATGTTGGCGAAGTTGAAGGGCATGCCGAGGAACGTCATCGCCTGCATGGTGACGAGGCCGGCGAGCGCCAGCGGGACCAGGGTCAGCATGACGTCGCCGAGGCGCCGAAGGAACAGAAAGAGGAGCACCGCGATGGACGCCAGAGCCCACGCGCCAGCCTCGACGAAGGCCCAGAGGATCATGTCGCCCGCCTTGAGGATCGCGATCTGACCCTCCGTGGCGTTCGGCTCGACGGCCAGCACCGCCCGGGCGAAAGAGCGCGTGGCCCGAATGTCGCCTGGATTGGCTTTCGGCATGATCGAGAGGCGCGCCTTGCCATCCACCCCGATCCAGTCGTCCACGATGGCGCGGGGCAGATCGGCCTGGGTCAAGGGCTTCACTTCCAGCGCGGCCTGAAGGTCCGCCAGATCGGCGTTCAGCGGCCGGATCAGGGTTTCGGAGGCCTGGTCGCGGATCTCGGGACTCGCTTGCGCGACTTTCGAGAGCAGCGCCGCGAGCCTTCTCATGGCCGTCGCGCCGGGGCCTTGCTGCTCCCCGGCCGACTCGGTTAAGCGCTGTGCGCCTTCGTTCAGCGCGTCGATGTTCTCCGCGTCCGTCGGCGGGGTTGCAGCCTCCTTCGCCTCGAACGCCCCCTCCAGTTTTGTCGCGGCGCTCCGAATGATCGGGATCTTCTCGTCCTGATCGGAAGGAATGAACGTCGAAAGCGTCCTGACGCTCGCGACCTGAGGCAGCTTCGCGAGCCTCTCGGCGATTGCGTTGGCCTGCTCGAGCGAGGGAGCGACTGCCTGCACGGCGTCGGCTTCGACCGAGCGGTCCTTCTGAAGCTCGAGATAGGTGGCGATCGCTTCGCTTTTCGGGTTCTGCAAATCAATCGGATTGAAGTCGAACCTGAGCCAGTAGAGAGCCGGGGACAGGCAGGCGACAACGAGCAGCGTGCCAACGATGATTGGAGTCCTGTGCTTTGCAAGATAGTTGTCGACCGGCGCTAGCTGGGTGTAGCCGAGGGTCTCCGGCTCGCCTGGCGGATTCGTCAGCTTGAGCAGCGCGGGAAGCAGAGTCACGCTGGTCAGAAAGGCGATCAGCATCCCCATGCCGGCGATGAGGCCGAGTTCGGACACCCCCCTATAGTCTGTCGGCAAAAATGAGAAGAAGCCGGCTGCAGTCGCGAGCGAGGCGAGGGCGAGCGGCATGGCCACCCTCGATCCTGCGCTCCGGATGGCGGTCTCCAGGTCGCCCAGGCGATGTCTTTCGTCGCGATAGCGGACGCTGAACTGAATGGCGAAGTCGACGCCGATGCCGATGAACAGCACGGCGAAGTAGATCGAAATGACGTTGAAGGCGCCGATCATCAGCGTTCCGAGCGCCGCCGTCGCCGCCAGGCCGACCACCACGTTGACGACGAGCGCCAGGATGAGACGCCCCGACCGCAGCGCGAGCCAAAGGATGAATACGACGATCGCAACCGTGATCGCGCCGTTTCGGAACGCGTTCTCCTTGATGCTGCCGAATTGCTCGTCGTTGATCGCGACCGGTCCGGTGAGACGCACGCCGGCGCCATATTTCGCCGCGATCGGCGCGGCGAGCCGACGAATCGTCGCCTCGGCCTCGTGCCCGGGCTCCAGGGACTTGAAGTCGAGAACCGGATGGATCTCGACGAAGCCGCGCAGCTCGTTCGGCGAGGCGGGCTTGCCCTCGATCAGGACACGCCACGAGAAGCTCGACGGCCCGCCCGCCAGAACCTTCTCCAGAGTGTCTGAAAACATGTCCAGCGGACGCGCGAAATCGTCCTGTTTCAGGCGACCGGCCTGCAGCCCGAGGAGCGCGTCCTCGAGACCCGCGACAAGCCCGCGCAGGCTTCGGTCCGTGGCCATGTCGTGAATGATCGGCTCGCCCTCGATGAGGCCGGCGGCAGTGCGCTTCAGCTCGTCGGTCGACTGAAACAGAAATCCGTGACGCTGAAAGAAGCTCGAATCGCCGACGTTGGCGACCGACTCGAACCGGGTCCTGTCCGCCTCGAGGGCATGGACGAGGTCCGACGTCGCCGCGGTCGCGAGCTCCGGAGTCGGAGCTTCGACCACGGCTTCGATCAGATCGAAGCGGCGGAACGCGCGCTCGAACGCAAGCTCGTGCCGGCGCCATTCGACGTTCGTCGGCAACAGCGCATTGATGTCGGAATTCAAGCTGAAGTGGCTGATCGCATAGATCGAGCAGGCGGCGGCGAGGACGAGCGCGACCGCGACCACGAGTCGCGCATGCGCGACGCAGAATCCGACGACTGCGGCGACGGCGCGCTCAACGGCGGATCCGCGCCGCTCCTCGCCCTGCGCCCGACCGGGTCCGGGCGGCGGGTTTCGGAATTCATCGGACAACGGAACGGGAGGACTCTCGAGCCCCCGACCGACGCTCGTGGCCGATTCGCTGCAGCATCCTCTCGACGTGGCGCGAGAATACGTATTCGGCCGGCCGCTGGCCGTCGAGCGGGATCTCCGGCGCCATCGGGCCCCTGGTTCTCACGCCGCGAAGGGCGGACCCGACCGCGGACCAGGGCCGGCTCATCGCGACTTGCGCTGCGGTCGGCTCATAGCCGCAATGCGCCATGCAGTTGGCGCATTTCTCGTATCGGCCGGTCCCGTAACTGTCCCAATCGGTCGTCTCCATGAGGTCCTTGAACGACGCCGCATAGCCTTCACCGAGGAGATAGCACGGCTTCTGCCAGCCGGACACGTTGCGGGTCGGCATGCCCCACGGCGTGCAACGGAAATCACGGTTGCCGGCCAGAAAATCAAGGAAAAGGGTCGAGTGCATGAAGCGCCACCTCCTGCCCTTGCCCATCGCGAAAATGTCGCGGAACAGCTGCTTCGTCTTCCGCCGCGCCAAGAAATGCGCCTGATCCGGCGCCCGCTCGTAAGCATAGCCCGGCGATATGGACACACCGACCCCGAGTTGCGCCGTGAAATCGAGGAATGAGGCGATGTCCTCAGCCGAGTGGCCGTCGAACACCGTCATGTTGACGTTGACCTGGAATCCTGCGTCCTTCGCCTTCCTGATCGCCGCGACCGCGACGTCGAACACGCCCGGCTGGCACACCGACTTGTCGTGAACGTCCCTCAGTCCGTCGAGATGGACCGAAAAGAAGAGATAGGGCGAGGGTTTGAAGAGGTGCAGCTTCTTCTCGAGCAGCAGCGCGTTGGTGCACAGCGAGATGAACTTCTTGCGCTTGACGATGCCCGCCACGATCGCGCCGATGTCCCGATGGATCAGCGGCTCGCCGCCGGGAATGGCGACGAGGGGAGCGCCGCATTCGTCCACCGCGTCGAGGCATTCCTGCACCGACAGCCGCTGATTGAGGATCGGATCCGGGTAGTCGATCTTGCCGCACCCCGCGCAAGCGAGGTTGCAGCGGAAGAGCGGCTCCAGCATCAACACAAGCGGATATCGATCGCGGCCGGCGAGCCTCTGCCTGACGAGGTAGGCGGCGATCTTGGCTTCCCTAAAGAAGGGGATCATGATGAACGGCTTCCGTCGTCTTCTGCCGCTGCGGGGCGGGTGGAAAGCTTCCTGCAAGCTCCATGGGAAGCTTGAACTCGATCATCTCTTCTGGACCATTGAGCGTCGAAATCTCGACGGGACGGAGGCCGGCCAGATAGCGGATCACGTCCGAAACGAGCTCTTCCGGCGCCGACGCTCCTGCCGTGACGCCGACCGAGCGCACGCTGTCGACCCACTCGCGGCGGATCTCGCTGCTGTCCGCGATGAGGTGCGTCGGGACTCCCATCTGCGTCGCGATCTCGCATAGTCGGTTCGAGTTCGAGCTGTTCTTGGCGCCGACGACGAGCACCACGTCGACCTCCTTGCAGAGCTCGCGCACCGCCCATTGGCGGTTCTGCGTGGCGTAGCAGATGTCGCGCGTGTCGGGTCCGACGATGTCGCTGAACCGTCGTTCGAGCGCGGCGATGATCGCCCGGGTGTCGTCGACGCTCAGAGTGGTCTGGGTGATGTAACCGACTGGAGTGTCGCGCGGAATTTGCAGGGCCTCGACGTCGCTCTCCTTCTGGACCAGCGTGACGGGAGCGGCGACCTGCCCCAGTGTTCCCTCGACCTCGGGGTGACCCGCGTGTCCGATCAGAATCACCGTACGGCCCTGCATCACGTATTTCTTGGCCTGGTTGTGCACTTTCGACACCAGCGGGCAGGTCGCGTTGTGGACCGTCAGGCCCCGCGCGGCGGCCTCCTCCTCGACTCTCTTCGGCACGCCATGCGCGCTGAAGATCGCAACCGCCCCATCAGGAACCTCGGCCAGCTCTTCGACGAAACGCGCGCCTTTCGCCTTCAGGACGTCGACGACGCGCTTGTTGTGGACGATCTCGTGGCGCACGTAGACCGGAGCGTCGTATTTCTCCAGCGAGCGCTCCACGATATCGATCGCCCGCACGACGCCGGCGCAGAAGCCGCGCGGCTTCGCCAGGAGCACTCGGAGCGGCGCGCGGTTTCCCGACGCGCGGCGGGAGAATGGAAAACGGGACGGCCCGAACCGCCCGACCCGCTGCTCCCGATTGAGCGCCTCGAACACCTTGGCTACGATTCCATTCGCGTCAAGCTTGGCCCTGGCGTACATGGCGGCCGGGTCGTCCTGCTCCATGAACAGGTCGGGCAGGACCATCGAACGCGCTCTGAGGCCGCCGTCGAGCCGCCCTTGCTCCAAGAGCAGATGCATGACGTGCGAGCCGAAACCGCCGACCGATCCTTCCTCGATCGTGATCAGGGCGTCGTGTTCGTCGGCGAGCTTGACGATCAGGTCAATGTCGAGGGGTTTGGCGAATCTGGCGTCGGCGACCGTCGTCGAGAGACCGAACTTTTCGAGTTCGTCAGCGGCCTTGAGGCATTCGGCGAGGCGGGCGCCGAGGCTCAGAAGCGCCACGTCGCTTCCTTCGCGAACCACGCGTCCTCGGCCGATCTTGAGCGGACGAGCGAACAGCGGAATGGGCGCGCCGACGCCCTCGCCGCGCGGAAAGCGGAAAGCCGAAGGCCGATCGTCGATCGCCGCGGCCGTCGCCACCATGTGCGCAAGCTCCGCCTCGTCCGCCGCCGCCATCACGACGAAACCGGGAAGGCAGGCGAGATATGCGACGTCGAACGATCCCGCATGCGTGGGACCGTCGGCGCCGACCAGACCTGCGCGATCGACCGCGAAACGTACCGGGAGCGATTGCAGCGCGACGTCGTGAACGACCTGGTCATAGCCGCGCTGCAGGAAGGTGGAGTAGATCGCGCAGAAGGGCTTGTATCCTTCCGCGGCCAAGCCCGCGGCGAAGGTCACGGCGTGTTGTTCCGCAATGCCGACGTCGAAGGTTCGCTCGGGAAAGGCCTTGCCGAAGACATCGAGGCCGGTGCCGTTCGGCATGGCTGCGGTGATCGCGACGATGCGTTCGTCCTTCGTTGCCTCCTTCACCAGAGTCTCGGCGAAGACTTTGGTGTAGGACGGCGCAGCGGCCTTGGCCTTGACCTGGACTCCTGTCGCGATGTCGAACTTCCCGACGCTGTGGCATCTGTCGCCGGACGCCTCCGCGGGCCCGTAGCCCCTTCCTTTCCGGGTGACGGCGTGGAGGAGAACGGGGCCGACCTCCGAGTCGCGCGCCCTCTCCAAGGCCGGCAGAAGCTGGTCGAGGTCGTGCCCGTCGACCGGCCCCACATAATGGAATCCCATCTCCTCGAACACGGTGGCGGCATTGCCGACCGGCGTCCCGTCCCATTCGGCGCGCCGCTCCGTCCCGTCGGATCGCCAGCCGTCGCGCGCGCGGGTCAGCCGGCTGAGGTAAGTCGACATCGCGCCGACCGCCGGGGCGATCGACATTTCGTTGTCGTTCAAAATGACGATGAGCCGGCGCTTTGCGGCGCCGGCGTTGTTCAGCGCTTCGTAAGCCATGCCGGCGGATAGGGAGCCGTCGCCGATCACCGCGATGATCCTGTGATCGCGGCCGGCGAGGTCCCTGACGGTGGCCATTCCGAGCGCAGCCGAAACCGATGTGGCGGCATGCGCGGCGCCGAAGGGATCGAACTCGCTCTCGCTGCGCTTTGTGAAGCCGGACAGTCCGCCGCCCGTGCGCAAGGTGCTGATGCGGTGACGGCGGCCGGTCAATATCTTGTGTGGGTAGGCCTGATGTCCCACGTCCCAGATCAGGCGGTCACGCGGCGTGTCGAAGACGTAGTGCAACGCCACCGTCAGCTCGACCACGCCTAGGCCTGCCCCCAGGTGGCCGCCGGTCACGGAAACGGCGCGAATAGTTTCCGCGCGCAATTCATCTGCAATAGCCCTGAGATCCATCGAGCTCCGCAGCCTCAGATCATCAGGACTCTTGATGGTGTCGAGAAGCATTGGCGGTTCCGCTTTCCGTTGAATTCGGGGAACGCATGGCGGTCACCAAAGTTCCCCATCTTACCGCGTGGATCGAAGCAACTCCAAATATTGTTCGAGCGTTGCCGGACGGCAGTTACATGCCGAGTCCGAGAACGCGGCCGGCGCCGCGCTTCAAGTTCCGAAAGCGCGCCAGCGCCCAGAGCGGGAATATTTTCGCGTAGCCGTGATAACGGAGGTAGAACACCCGCGGAAAGCCGGTGGCTGTGTGGAACGGCTCTTCCCAAAACCCGTCTGCTCCCTGTCTCGCCGTCAAGTACGCGACGCCGCTTGCGACGGCGAGGTGGTCCGTCTCGCCCACCGCCATGAGCCCCAGCAAAGCCCAGGCGGTCTGGGAGGCCGTGCTCGCGGCGCGCTCGAAACCCTTGTAGTCGAGCCGGTAGCTCTCCACGCTCTCTCCCCAGCCACCGTCCGGATTCTGGATTGCCACCAGCCAGTCGACCGCGCGCCGCACCGGGTCCGACCGCGGATCCTGGCCGGCCGCGCTGAGCGCGCAAAGGGCCGACCAGGAGCCGTATATGTAGTTCATGCCCCACCTCCCGAACCAGCTGCCGTCCTTCTCCTGAAAGCGGAGGAGCGCTTCGATCCCCCGCTTCAGCGCGGGACTCTTGTCGGGCCTCTCCCCCAGTTGCGCGAGAAAAGACACGCAGCGGGCGGTGACATCGGCCGTCGGCGGGTCGAGCAAGGCCCCATGGTCGGCGAATGGGATGTTGTTGAGATAGTGATACGTGTTGTCGACGTCAAACGCCGCCCAGCCGCCCCCTGAGCTCTGCAGGTCGACCACCCACTCGCGCGCGCGCCCGATCGATCCCGCGTAGTCCCTTTTATCCGCCCCGCCGGCCTCGCTGTCGGCGCGCGCCATCGCCATCGCCACGACAGCCGTGTCGTCGAGGTCGGGATAATGCGGATTGGCGTACTGGAAGGCCCAGCCTCCCGGCCGCGCATCCGGCCTCTGCGTCGCCCAGTCGCCGACGACGTCGAGGACCTGCAGGGGTTTGAGCCACCGCAGGCCTTCGCGCGCCCGTTTCCGGCTGTCGTCGTCGCCGGCTTCGAGCAACGCATGCACGGCGAGCGCCGTGTCCCACACGGGCGACAGACACGGCTGGCAATAGGCCTCGTCGTCCCGGACGACCAGCAACTTGTCGAGAGACCGCCGCGCCTGGACGAGGCGCGGATCGTCTCTCGGATAGCCGAGGGCGTCGAACATGAGAACCGCGTTCGCCATCGCCGGGTAGATCGCGCCGAGCCCATCGTATCCATTGAGGCGCTCTGTCACGAACGAGACCGCCGCCTCGATCGAGCGGCGCTGGAGCCTTGCGGGAAACAGAGGCTGGCCGAGTTTCAGCGCCCCGTCGATCGCGCCGAAAAATCGCACCCAGGCCCAATGCTGGTGCGCGCCCGTCGGCCACTTTCGCACGGTCTCAGGTGGCGCGATGAAGAGCTCCGCCACGCGCACGGCGCCGGGATTTGCCGCGCGGGGTTTAATCGCCTGCAGCACGAGGAGCGGCACGAGCACCGTCCTCGCCCAGTAGGAAACCTTGTCGAGATGGAAGGGAAACCAGCGCGGCAGCAGCAAGATCTCGACGGGCATGGTCGGGACGCCGCTCCAGGGAATCTCCTCGAACAGCGCCAGCAGGAAGCGGGTGAAGACGTTGCTCTTCGCCGCGCCTCCGCGATCGAGGATTTCCGCACGCGCCTTCGCCATATGCGGGGCTTGAGGATCATCGCCGATGGTTTTCAGGGCGAAATAGGCCTTGACGCTCGCGCTCAGGTCGAAGACGCCGCCGTGCGTGAGCGGCCAGCCGCCGTGATCTCCCTGGACGCGGCGAAGATATGCGGCGATCCGGCGCTCGAGTCCGACGTCTCTCTCCTCGCCGCGGAAATGGCGCAGCAGCACATATTCGGCCGGAATCGTCGCGTCGGCCTCGAGTTCGAATCGCCAATGGCCGTCGTCGCACTGCCACTGGCGCAAAGCCTGCGCGGCTCGCCCGACGCTGCGCTCCGCCGCGTCGAGGAGAATCTGTTCCCGCGGAAGCTTTGCGACGAGCGTCATGGGACTGCGGCTCCGGCGAACACCTTGGGGCTTCCAACCGTTGCGATCGCGAGGGAGGCGGCCTTGCGGCCCGACCGCACGGCCCCTTCGATGGTGGCTGGCAGCCCGGTCTGGACCCAGTCGCCGGCGACGAAGACGTTGGTCCATCGCGTCCGGCTCGGCGGGCGCCGGGCGTCTTGCGACGGCGTCGCGGCGAAAGTCGCTCGCTTCTCCTTGACGATCCGCCACGGCGGGAGCGGCGAGCGAGACCCGGTCAGCTCGCCGACTTCGCGCCAGATGCTCTCGGCCAGCGCTTCGCGCGACCAGTCGATGAGGTCGCCGGCGGCGCTGATCGTGACCGAAAGGCGGTTGCGGTAGGCGAACAGCCACTGCGTCAAGCCGCCGATCACGCCGAGGATCGCCGGATGGCTCTTAGGCGCCGGCGCGAGGAAATGCGCGTTGACGATCGCCCGGAACTCCTCGGGCGTTTCGACGCCAGGCAGAAGGGCCCGTGCGGCCCACGGAGGAACCGCTACGACGATCGCGTCGTCCCGTCCGAGAGGAACGGACCCCGATTCGAATTCGAGCGCGATCGCCTGATCGGCCCCAAATCGGATGTCACGCAGACGCTCGCCGAGGCGCACGATTCCGCCCCGGCCGGCGATCAAGCGGATCGCCGGATCGACGAATGTCGGGGACAGTCCCTCCGGAGCAGTCAAGGGTCGGCAGGCTTTGCCCCCGCCGCCCAAGGTCTCACGCAAGAGCGCGCCCGCCAGAAGGGCCGAGCTTTCTGGCGGATCGGTATTGAGGCCGGCGAGAAGAAGCGGCCGCCACAAACGCTCGTAGAGCGGGCCCTCGCACCGCATTGCGCGCTCGACGGTGGCGCCGGCTGGCGACCAGAAGAGGGCGAGCGGCGCAAAATATTCCACCAGCGACGTGCCCGGCGCCCGCCTCTTGCGGTCGAGCAGCCACCATGGGGCGCGTCCCTCGTTGGGCCGCAGCCGCCAGCGTTCGCGCGTTCGAAGATCGGCGAAGTCGAAAAGCGCAGCGCCGGGCCCGGACAGACTGTCGGCCGAGCCGATCCGCGCGAGATAATCCAGCGCGGCCTCGTTGCCCGACAGGACCAGGTGGTTTCCGTTGTCGATCTCCGCGCCCAGCGCCGGGTCGAAAAAGGACTTGCACCGCCCTCCGGCCGCCGCGGCGGCTTCGTGCACGATCGTCTTGACGCCGGCGCAGACGAGGTCCACCGCGGCGCTCAGGCCCGCCAAACCTGCCCCGATGACGTGGACGGTTCCTTTCCTCATAGGACGCCATAGCAGATGAGAGCACCCAGAACGCGCAGCCGGCTTGGCTTCGCCCGTTCCCGCGGGGGCTCGAAGCCTCGCGCCGCCATGTTGTCGAGGAGCGACCGATAGGCCGTCGACATCAATCGCGGGGCTCTCGCCCCGGCCCGCGGGGCTGATGCGAGGACCGGGTCGGCCTCCTCGAAATGTCGGCGCGCCCGGCGAGCAACTTCGTCACAGGCGATCGCGATCTTTGGATCTTTCACGGCGCGCAGCGGTTCATCGACCGCGACGCGAGCGGCGGCGAGCGCCTCACAAGGCAGGTAGAGCCGGCCGACAGCCGCATCCTCGTCGATGTCGCGCAGAATATTGGTCAGCTGCAGCGCGCGTCCGAGGTGGAAGGCCAGCGCTTCGCCGGTCTCTGCTCCGATACCGAAGATGCGCACCGACAGCCGCCCCACCGCGCTCGCGACCCTGTCGCAATAGAGATCCAGGGTCGCCCAATCGGGGGCGCGAATATTGCGCTCCGCGTCCATCTTGACGCCGTCGATCACGGCTTCGAAGTCCCTCTGCCGCAAGCCGTAGCGGCGCGCCACGCCGTTGAGATCGGCAAGTTCGGCTGGAGCCTCCCCCGCGTACATCGCCGCAATGTCGCGGCGCCAGCGCTCGAGCTCATTCAGGCGCTGTTCGGGCGACCCATGCTCCGGCTCGTCGGCGACGTCGTCGACGGCGCGACAGAAGCGATAGATCGAAAACATTGCCTCGCGCTGGTTCTTGGGCAGAACCCGCATCGCCAGGTAGAAGGAGCTGCGGGCCGCCGCCTGCGCGCTCATGCCCTCGTCCTCCGCTTGACCTTCCAGCGCGGCGCCAAAGTCCGCGCCAGCCTCCGGGCGGCGGCGAGGCCGCAGATTGCGCCGAATTCGAATTTGCTCAGATGAACGGACTGGCTCAGCGGATCGCGATGCTGCAGCCGGCCGGCCAACTCGCGCGCGAGCGCGTGGATCGCCGCGATTTCAAGCGACAGGCGGACGTCGGCGATCCGCGAGACGAGTTCGCCGCCCCGCTCGACCATCGCGCCGGCGTGTCGAGCGAGCTCCGCGATTGCGCCCTGCAATTGCGGCGAGGCGCGCCGCTCGCCGAGCATCTCGACTGCCGCGCCGTGCGCCTCGAGAATGGATTGCGGCAGATAGACCCGGTCGAGCCTGCGATAATCCTCGCCGCAATCCTGAAGATGATTGATCACCTGCAGCGCAGCGCAGATCGCGTCTGACGCCGGCCACAACGACCGGCTTTGGCCGTGCACGTCGAGAACGAATCGCCCGACCGGCATCGCCGAGAGGCTGCAGTAGTCCATCAGCTCGTCGAGATTCGCGTAACGGTTCTTCTTCGCGTCGAGTCGGAAGGCGTCGAGCAGGTCAAGCGCGTGCTTCGGGGCGATCCCCTGCGTGCGCAAAGCGAGACGGAGCGGCTCAGCCTCGGGATCGCGGGCGCCGCTGCGCAGCGCGTCGGCCAGGTGGTCGAGGAGCGCCAACTTTTCGTCGGCCGACAGCCCGGGGTTGTCCGCGACGTCGTCGGCCGCGCGCACAAAGCGATAGAAGGCGAGGATGATCGGGCGGCGCGATCTTGCGATGAGCCGGGACGCCACGGGAAAGTTCTCGTCGCCCGCCGTCTTTCCCGACAGCGATTGGCTGACCGTCCTCATGCGCGCTCCGCCTTCGGCATCGGCGCCTGAACACGACCTTTCCACAGACCTCCGCGTCCTGTCCAGTACTGCGCCGCGGATCGAATGGTAAACAGCGTGTAGGCGGCGGCTACAGCCGGGAGGGCAAGGCCGGCGAGAACCGGACGGCCGTAAAGCCGCAACGTCGGCGCGTAGACCAACCCCATGATCGCCCACGCGGCCGCGCCGAACGCCTGTGGCGCGCCCCGCGAAAAGACGGCCAGCAGCGGAGGCGCGAGAAATACGAACCCCATCGCGGCGATGGCGATAATCAGACGCGGCGCCGAGAAGCGCAGCTCGGCGAAAGCCGAACGCGCGACCATCCGGCCGAAATCCGCAAAGCTCAGATAAGAGCGCAGGCTGAGTGCATGCCGCGTGAGGGCCAGCCGGATCTGGCCACGCCGCTTCATCAGGGCGGCAAGGGCGCAATCGTCGATCAGCGCTCCGCGCAACGCCTCGAGGCCGCCCGCCTCCGCCAGCGACTGCCGGTGGACGAGCATGCACCCGCCTGCGGCGGCGGCTGTCTTCCGGCGCGGGTCGTCGACCCAGGAAAACGGGTACAGCATCTGGAAAAAGAAAATGAAGGCCGGGACCAGCCAACGTTCCGCCCGGCTCTCGCAGCGCAGCTTCACCATGAGCGAGGCGAGAATCGCCCGATTGGTCTGGGCAAACGCGACCAGGCGGCGAAGAAGGCCAGCCTCGAGGACGATGTCGGCGTCGACAAACAGCAGATAGTCCGGCGAGTCGGGCCCGGCGCCCGCCGCCGCGACCCCCTGCCTCATGGCCCAGACCTTCCCCGCCCATCCCGCCGGCGGACTTTGCCCCTCGAGGACCGTCAGAGGTCCTTCCTCGCCGGCGCGTCGCGCCGCGCTCGCCGTTCCGTCCGAGCTCTGGTCGTCGACAACCATGACCGAGAAGGGACCGGGATAATCCTGACGCATGAGCGACGCGATGGACTGGCCGATGACCTCCGCCTCGTCGCGGGCCGGCATGATCGCCGTGACGGGCGGCCAATGGCCTTCGCTGCGACGTTCGTTTTCGCCGCCGACAGCTTCGATGAGTTCTGCGCCGCGCCAGAAGCCGCCTCGTCCGAGCAGTAGGTAGAACCAAACGACGAGGGACGCGACGCCCACCGTCATGATGATCATGATCGCGCTCCCCGCAAACGCCTATAAACAAACGTACGCTCGCTTTGTTCCGCCGCCCGGTTGCCAAGTTGGCGGACATGAACTTTAAACGGTTTTCTCCGACGAGGGTAGGGCCGTGTAGCGGCTTCTGAAGTGTCCGGCTTATGTAGCGCGTAGATTGATCTTTTTGATTGTTCGCTGTTGGCGCCATCCACAGCCGGCGGGGCCGCCGAAGAGGCTTACTCCTCGAACAGTAGCGTCCAGCGCCGGGACGTCTGCTCGGAGCTTCAACTTCAAGTTGCTCCGTCCGACGCATCACTGCGCTCCAAAAGGGACATCATGCGCTGGACAGATCACGTTACCCGGACCGGACAGATCGCCCGCTCTCGACAGCCGCCCTGAGCTGAGTTGCGCTCGGCGCCGGCGCGTCTATAAGTCCGGCCGATTTTCGGCCCTCTCACGGATAATTCCCCGATGCCCAACCCCAATTCCAAGATCAAGCGCGTCGTCCTCGCCTATTCGGGCGGGCTGGACACCTCCATCATCCTCAAGTGGCTGCAGACGGCCTACGGCGCGGAGGTCGTCACCTTCACCGCCGACCTCGGCCAGGGCGAGGAGCTCGAGTCGGCGCGCAAGAAGGCGGAGATGCTCGGCGTCAAGCCGGAGCACATCTTCATCGAGGACCTGCGCGAGGAATTCGTGGGCGACTACGTGTTCCCAATGTTCCGCGCCAACGCGCAATACGAGGGCCAGTACCTGCTCGGCACCTCGATCGCGAGGCCGCTCATCGCCAAGCGGCTGGTCGAGATCGCCCATGCGGTCGGCGCGGACGCGATCGCCCATGGCGCAACGGGCAAGGGCAACGATCAGGTGCGGTTCGAGCTTTCGGCCTATGCGCTCGAGCCCGACATCAGGATCATCGCGCCGTGGCGGGAGTGGAGCTTCGCCTCGCGCACGGCGCTCGTCGAATTCGCCGAAAAACACCAGATCCCGATCGCCAAGGACAAGCGCGGCGAGGCGCCATTCTCGACCGACGCCAATCTTCTGCACGTCTCCTCCGAGGGCAAGGTGCTCGAGGACCCGGCGGAGGAGACGCCCCGTTACGTCTATTCGCGCACCGTCGACCCGGAATCCGCGCCCGACCAGCCGACGGTCATCGAAATCGCGTTCGAGAAGGGCGATCCAGTCGCGCTGAACGGAAAGGCGATGAGCCCGGCGACACTGCTCGCCGCGCTCAACAGTTACGGCCACGACAACGGCATCGGCCGACTCGACCTGGTCGAGAACCGCTTCGTCGGCATGAAGTCGCGCGGCATGTACGAGACGCCCGGCGGCACAATCCTCCTGGCTGCGCATCGCGCCATCGAGTCGGTCACGCTCGACCGCGGAGCCGCGCATCTCAAGGACGAGCTGATGCCGAAATACGCCGAGCTCATCTACAACGGCTTCTGGTTCGCCCCGGAGCGCGAGCTCCTCCAGACGCTCATCGACAAGAGCCAGGAGCATGTTTCCGGCCGGGTGCGGCTGAAACTCTACAAGGGCGGCGTCCATGTTGTCGGCCGCGACAGCCCGCACTCGCTCTACGACCAGGACCTCGTCACCTTCGAGGAGGGCGCGGTCGCCTACGACCACAACGACGCCTCCGGCTTCATCAAGCTCAACGCGCTCCGCCTGAGGACGCTCGCCAAGCGAAAGAAGAAGGCCGCGGCGAAAGGGTGATCAAGCCGCGCCGATCTCGATTTCGCTGAGGCGATCGAGCAGTCCTCGGCGGTCGGCACCACCCCCCGTTCCCGGTCTCCGTTCCAAATGATCGGATGCGGCGGCCGCGGACAGCCTTCGGTCGGTGCGTGGCGAAGAGGAAGCAATTCGACAAATTGGAAACCGCGTCAACGCAGTTGACGATCCGCGGCCGGGTGACGGCCACCATGATGTGGGCTTGGTTTTCTCGTTCACGCTGCGAACGTTGTTAGCCGAGCCTCAAGCGATACTTTCGACCGCCGAATTGAACAGTTTGGCGTCCCGCTCGTTCTTAAATCAGCCCTCGTCGTGAGGGTCTATCACCACATGGAGTAGTAAGATGAAGCGCGTCCTTCTCGCTTCGGCCGCCTGCTTGGCGCTGTCATTGCCAGCAATGGCTGCGAACACCGGCAACCAGCCGAATCCGCCCCTGAAGACCCCAAACCAGCAGCAAAGCCAAGCGACGACCCAACCGTCGCAGCCGGCTAATCAGCAGCAGAGCCAGGCGGCAACCCAACCGTCGCAGCCGGCTAACCAGCAGCAGGGCCAGGCGGCCAACCCTCCGCCCCAAACGGCTAATCAACAGCAGGCGCAGGTCATCGCGCCTTCGAAACTCAGCAAAGAGCAAATCCGCGAAATCCAGACGAAACTCGACAAGGCCGGCTTCAAGGCGAAGCGCGTCGACGGCATCTGGGGTCGGGAGACCAAAGATGCGCTCATGAGCTTCCAGAAGGCGAAAAATCTGCCTGGAAACGGGGAGCTCAATCAGCAGACGTTGGCGGACCTTGGCGTCAACATGAACAGCCAGGCACAGGCGACCAGCTCCGTGCCCAATCAAAGCCCGAACGCACAAGCGCAAAGCCAAGCCAACCACAGCTCCGCTCAGAATAACATGAGGAACCGAGGTGGCTCGAAGGCAAAAACACCCTGAGTCGTCTCAGCTCGATCGAGTTGCAGATTGATCTCGTCCAACAGGGCCGGCAATCGCCGGCCCTGAACGTGAAAGCTGGGACCTGAGCCGAAAATCCCGCGTCAGCCGGCCGCGAGGTCCGGCCCGACCATCTTCGAAGGATCGACCAGGCGGTCGAACTCGACCTCGGTGACATAGCCGAGCTCGAGCGCCGCGGCCTTCAGCGTGAGGTCGTGTTCCTGCGCAAAGTGGGCGATCTCGGCGGCCTTGTCGTAGCCGACGACCGGCGACAGCGCCGTAACCAGCATCAGCGACCGTTCGACGTCCTCCGCCATCTTCTTCCTGTTGGGCTTGGTTCCTTCGACTAGGTGTTTTCTAAAATTGACGCAGCCGTCGCTCATGATGGCGACGGACTGCATCACGTTATCGATGATGAGCGGCTTATAGACGTTCATCTCGAGGTAGCCGCCGGCGCCGCCGAAGCCAACCGCGACGTCGTTCGCCATCACCTGCGCCGCGATCATGGTCAACGCCTCGACCTGGGTCGGATTGACCTTCCCCGGCATGATCGAGGAGCCGGGCTCGTTGGCCGGGATCTCGAGCTCCGCGAAGCCGGCGCGCGGTCCACAGGACATGAGGCGAATGTCGTTGGCGATCTTGTAGAGCGACACGGCGAGGGTGCGCAGCGCGCCGGAAAGGTGCACGAGCTCGTCATGCGCGCCCTGCGCGGCGAACTTGTTCGGCGCGCTGACGAACGGAAGCCCGGTGAGCCGCGCGATCTCCGCCGCGGCGGCCTCGGCGAAACCGGGCGGCGCATTGAGCCCGGTGCCGACCGCAGTGCCGCCGAGGGCCAGGCGGTAGACGGCGGGGAGCGCCGCCTCGAGCCGCTCGATGTCGTCGGCCAGCATCGCTGCGTAGCCCGACCACTCCTGGCCGAGCGTCAGAGGCGTCGCGTCCTGCATGTGAGTGCGGCCGATCTTGACGATGTCACTCCATTCCCGAGCCTTGGCCGCGATAGCGTCGCGCAGCGCCTGCACGGACGGGATCAGCCGTCGCTTCACCCCGATCGCCGCCGCGATGTCCATCGCGGATGGAAACGAATCGTTGGACGACTGCGCCATGTTGACGTGATCGTTGGGGTGGACAGGGTTCTTGCCGCCGAGGGGGGTTCCGGCCAGCTGAGAACAGCGGTTGGAAATCACCTCGTTCACGTTCATGTTGAACTGGGTGCCGCTGCCGGTCATCCAGACGTGCAGCGGAAACATGTCGTCGTGTCGGCCGGTGAGAATTTCGTCGCAGGCCTGCACGATTAGCTCGAACGCCCGATCGGCGAGGCGGCCGCCGGCGTAGTTGGCGGTTGCCGCGGCTTTCTTCAGGATCGCGTAGGCGGCGATCATCTCGCGCGGCATCAGGTCGGCGCCGATGCTGAAATACTCGATCGAGCGCTGGGTCTGCGCTCCCCACAGCTTGTCGGCCGGAACCCTGACCTCGCCGTGGCTGTCCGTTTCGATCCGGAAATCCACCATAACCAAACCCTCGAGCCTTGTTTCGTCCGCGCCCCTCGCGGTCGGGCAGCGATAAGGCAGGGACCGTTGCGCAGCAAGGGAGTTGCGGAAGCGCCGCCCGTCGCCGCGCCTCCTCATCTTTTGCGGCCTGTTGCACAGGCGTCATATTTCGGCGTCAAACACCGATCAGGCGCGGAGCGGTCGGCGACGCGACCAGGGCGGTTATGCTTGCGAAACCGGGTAAAGACCTCGAAGAGCTGCGCACCTCCTCGCCGAAGTGCAGGCGCTGCGCGAAGACGTCGAGAAGAAGGGCGCGGAGCTCCGGGCCGAGTGGGGCGGCGCCGCCGAGAGAGCCGGCTCCCGCGCGGCGAACCTCTCCCATTATATCGCGCTGCGCGGCTACGACCTGACCGAGCTGCAGCTCCGGCTCGCGACGCGCGGCCTCTCGTCGCTCGGCCGCAGCGAAGCCAAGGTGATCGAGACGCTCGAGGCGCTGATTGTGACCCTGCGCCGCGTGACCGGCGAGACGAACGTCCACTACCCCGCCCGACCGCTGGCGCGGGCCGGGCCTTCGGAGCTCGAGGCTGAGTCGGAGCGGATTTTCGGCAAGCGGCCGAGAGGCGCGCCGCGCGTGAGGGTGATGGCGACCCTGCCGTCCGAGGCCGTGACCCATCCCGAGCTCGCCGACAATCTCATCGCCGCCGGCATGGATTGCGCCCGCATCAACTGCGCCCATGACGACGTCGAAGCCTGGGGGCGGATGGTCGCGAACG
>DASRSL010000081.1:0-20563 GCA_035656495.1 Roseiarcus sp. | reverse complement strand
CGCCCAAGGCTTTCATCATCCATCTCGAGCGCGCGGCCGGCCGCAGGGCGAGCGTCGAGGCCCTGCGGTCAGGTCTGACGCTCGAGAGCGAGATTCTGCCCGCGGTCGACGGGCGCCTGCTCGACCCGGGAGCCGTCCAGGCGGCCTATGTGCGGACTCGATTTTCGCCGCGCTATCCTTTCGCGCTGGGCCCGGCCGAGATCGGGGCTTTCCTGAGCCATCGCGCCGCCTGGGGCCGCATCGTCGCCGAGGGCCTCGACCATGCTTTCGTGTTCGAGGATGACGCCGCCGTCGATTCGGCGCTGCTCGCCTCCCTTCTCGGTTTCATAAGGGCGGAGCGCGCCCGCTGGGACTATGTTCTGTTGCCGGCGGCGGGGCTCGAGCCGTCCGGCGCAATCGTCGCGCGCCAAGGCGCGTTTTCCCTGCTCAGGCCTCATGCGCCGCCGCTCAGGGCGATTGCGCAGGTCGTGTCGCGCGCGGCGGCCGAGCGGCTGCTTGCGATCACCGCGCCCTTCGACCGGCCGGTCGACACCTTTCTGCAGATGGCCTGGATAAGCGGAATTACGCTCATGGTCGCGACGCCGACTCCCATCCGCGACGTGTCGGGCGAGACCGGCGGGACGACCGTGCAGCGCCGGCGCATGGGCCTCATCCGACGTCTGCACCACGAGGCGATGCGGCCGATTTATCGGGCGCAGGTGCTGGCGCGCTATCGCCGGCATCTCGCAAGCGGAGTGGGAAGGGAGTGAAGGCGCCGGAGCCGCGGACGATCCGCAGGCTCGACGGAGCGCGCCGCCGCCGCGGCAATTCACCGAGCCGGCGAGGGCGGCGCTGCGGTCGGAACCGCGTCCGCTGCGCCGCTAGCGGCGATTGCCGGCTGCGACCAGGGGCCCTCGATATCGAGGCTCAGATGGGCCGAATCCTCTGATTCCGCCCCTGCCGCGTCCGTCTGCGCCGCGTTGAGGCGCAAGCTCCAGCTCCGGGCGGCAAGGTCGATTGCGCCTTGCAGATCCGCGGCGACCCCCGGAGCGAGGAGACCGCCATTGACGACATGGGCCACGCCTTCGCCGAGCGCGAGCTCGAGCGACAGCCGATCGAAAGCGGTCTCTCCGATGCGCATGTCACGCGTCACGTCGATCGGTCGGCGCTGGCTGCGGCGAAGGAGTTGCTCCAAATTAAAGCCCATCACGCCGCCGTGCTCCAGTTTCAGCCTCGCCGAGCCGCCGAGCTCGGCCGCGGCGGAGGCTGGAGAGCGTCCCGCGGTGTGGACGGCGAACGCCGCCGTTCCCTTGCCGGTGATCACCGGCCACCCGAAATCCGAGAAGGCGGCGCCGAAATCTGCATCGGCGAGCTCACCTTGCGCGTCGAGTCGCAGACTCCGTTCATCGCACGCGAATCGGAGTTCGCCCTTGAGCCGTCCGCTATAGGCGGCGCTGTCGACGAGGCTGGCGGTCAGGACGCCATCCTTCAGGATCGCGGCGGCCGCCACATCGGCGAGCTCGTGGCCGTAGAGGTCGAGATCTCTCGCCGACAGCCGCAGATCGAGATCGAAATTGCCGGGCGGGACGGCCGCAAACGGCCTCCCGCTCCATTCTCCGTTCGGGCCCGAGAGAGGTGGGAGCGGCCCGAGAAGCGCCGACACGGCGATCTTTTCCGAATCGAGCGTGGCCGAAACACTGGGCCTCGCCCTCAGCCGGGAAAGCTGCAACGCGCCCCGGACCGTTTGTCCGGCGCTGGTCGCGGTTGCTTCGTCGACGGTCACTCCGGTCGGCGTCGCCTTGATCCTTCCGACGACTCGAAGGTCGTCGGCGGCAAGGAAAGGGGGGAGGCTCGAACCGAGAAGGCGGGCGAGCGCCGCGAGCGAAGTCGACGAGGCTGATAATTCGCCGGCGAGGTCGAATCGCGGGCCGGCTGCCAGCGAGCCGTTGAATAGGAGAGCGCCGGCCGGAGACGAGAGCGCCGCGCTAAAGGCGCTCGGCGCGCCCCTCGCCGCCAGAACCGGATCGGAAAGCGACAGGAAAATCGCAACCGGCGCGCCGCGCCAGACCGCAGACAGGTTGACGCGCAGGTGGGAACCGGGAGCAAGTCCGTGGAGCGCCCCCTGCACGTCTTCGATCACCGTGTCGAAGCCCCGGGCCTTGCTCGTAACTCGCATCACTCCATCTGACAGACTGAGGTTTGCGAGCGGCGCCAGGGCGAACGCCATGATGGCGGCGTTGGTCAGGCGTCCCTTCACGGCGAATGGCGGCCGATCGAGGTCGAGCGTCATGGTCGGGGCGGCAAGGGTCGCCTCCTCGGGCGCGAACCGACCCGAGAGCAGGCCGAGGAGCGAGAGATCGATCCGCGCCGCGGGGGCGGAAATCAGGTTGACGCCCCGCATGTCGTCGAGCCGCGCGTCGACGATCCGCAAGTTCGGCCATGGGAGAGCGCGGAAGATCGCAGCCTGGGGCGCTTCCCAGACCAGACGCCGCGGCACGTCGCCGCCGGCGTTGAGACGTTCGGCTATCCGGACCGGCGAGAGCGGCCAGGGGGTGAATCCTGCGGCGACAATCGTGAGGGCCACGACGCCTGCCGATGCTGCCCGCCAACGCCTCTTCATCCGACTCCGCCGGCGCGAATCGCGACCATGCCCCTCGGGCAGCTTATACAGCCAAATGGATTGCAATCGTAAGCCGGGAAGGGTCAGCCGAAGCAGAACGCGCCCGGCGCCAGCGCCGGGACTGCGAGGCTCGCCGCAGCGAGCGTCATGATGCCGAGACCGACGGCGACGCGCGCGTTCGGGGTCCAGGCAAGCCGGCGGAAGCTCGCGACGCCGAGCGCGGCCGCCGTCACCGACGCCCATCGCATGACCCAGATTGGCGGCGGCGTGATCCAAGGCGCCGTAGAGCGTCGAGCCGACGGCGCCGACCGCCGCCCCGCCTGCGACATAGACGAGCACGCGCCCGGCCTGCGCCGTCATCAAAACTCGCGCGCGATCGGCGGCGGCCGCGGCGCTGGGCGAAAAGGCGAACATCAGGGTCGAGGCGTCCGGATAATGATATCCCGCTCTATCCGTCGAGCAGCTTGCGCACCGTGGCGGCGAGCGCATCGCCGGTCAGCGGCTTCTGGATGAGGTCGACGCCCGGGTCGAGCCGGCCCTGATGGACAATGGCGTTGCGGGAATAGCCGGTCATGAACAGGACCTTGAGGTCCGGCTGGAGCCGTTTGGCTTCCTCGGCGAGCTTGCGGCCGCTCGCGCCCGGCATGACCACATCGGTGAGAAGAAGATCGACCCGGTCGGAGTTGTGCATCACCTCCAGAGCTTCATCGGCGCCCGAGGCGCCAAGGACCTGGTAGCCCAGTCTTTCCAGGGTCTCGACGACGTAAGCGCGGACCTCCCCGTCATCCTCGGCCACGAGAACGGTTTCGGCGCCCCGGCCTCTGCCCACTTCCGGCGCCGTTTCCAGCGCGGGTGCGGGTCCAGCGACGAATCGGCGCAAATAGATTCTGATTGTCGTCCCCTCGCCGACCTCGCTGTAGATTTTGACGTGCCCGCCCGATTGCTTGACGAATCCGTAAACTTGGCTGAGGCCGAGCCCGGTGCCCTGCCCCGCCTGCTTTGTGGTGAAGAAGGGTTCGAAGGCGCGCTCGACGACCTCCTTCGGCATCCCCGTTCCGGTGTCGCTCACCGAGATCAGCACATACTGGCCGGGCCGCAGGTCGGAATATTGCCTGCAATAGGCGTCGTCCAGATAGGCGTTCGCGGCTTCGATGGTCAGCTTGCCTCCCTCCGGCATCGCATCGCGCGCGTTGATCGCGAGGTTGAGGATGGCCGCTTCGAGCTCCGTCTGGTCGGCCTCCACCTGCCACAGACCCGCGGCGCCGACGACTTCGAGCGAGATGGTTTCGCCGATCGCGCGCTGAAGGAAATCGGCGAGCCCGCACAGCAGCCGGTTTATGTCGAGAACGGTTGGATCCAGGGTCTGCTGTCTTGAAAACGCAAGCAGACGCTTGACGAGGGTCGCGGCGCGCACCGCCCCCTGGATCGCACTCTCGACCCGCTGTGCGAGCTTGGAACGCTCGCCCTCCTTGCCCTCGGTCAGCTGGCGCTTCGCCATTTCGAGGTTGCCCAGGATGATCGTGAGAATGTTGTTGAAGTCGTGCGCGACGCCCCCCGTCAGCTGGCCGATCGCCTCCATCTTTTGCGCCTGCCGCAAAGATTCTTCGGCGATCGCCCGCTGGTCCATCTCCGCATAGAGACGCTCCGTTCTGCGCAAGACCGCAAACAGCGTGAGAAAGAGCAGAAGCGTCGCCGGTATTCCGAAGATCAAGTGCGGCGCCATCTGCCCGATCCATTCGTCGCGGATGGCGGAGGTCGCGATGCCGGCTTGGACGTAGAGCGGCGCGCCATCGAGCTGACGCGCGGCGAACCGGCGCGTAATCCCGTCAATCGCCGATTTTGTGCTGAATAGGCCGCCTTCGGGGCGCTCGGCGATCGTCCGGCGAAACCCGGTGTCCTCGTTCAACCTGTCGGGAGCGTTTGGCGGCGCGACCGGATATCGAGCCAGGATGTAGCCGTCGTTGCGGATGAGCCCATATTGCAGGCCTGACGCATAGGCCATCGCGGCGTAGAAGCGAAAGAAGCTGCTCGGCGGCGTCCAGACGACAACCACATATTCGAGCGACCCCTTGCGGCGAACGCCGCGACTGACGCTGAAATAGGGCGAGGAATTGACCGGCGAGGGATAAACCCGCCCGTAGTAGACGCCGGGTTCGCCCGCCTCATGGGCGCGGATGAAATCCAGGTCGGAAAAATTCTCTTGCGGCGGCGGCTGGACCGCCGAGGAGACGAGCGCGTTTCCAAGCACATCGTAAATCCAGATCGACCGCGCCGGCCCAAGATTCGCAACCAGCGTCTCGAGCTGCTCGTGGAGCCGCTCCTGGTCGGCAAGGATGTCGATCGCCGAGCGCTGGTCGACAAGGGCGCTCGCGTCGTCGAGCGCGTGTTTGACGAGCAGGAAGTCCTTTTGGGCTTCTTCTTCTTCGATGTCGAGCGATCGTTGCAAGCGCTCGACGGTGATGTCCTCGATGTGACGGTAAGAAATCCACGACGCGAGCGAAAACAGCAGTAAAGGAACGAGTAGCGACGCTCCCATGGCGAGCCAGATCAGACGGATCGTCAGCGTGCGCGCCTGCATGCCGAGGGGCCCCGATGGGAACGATCTAATTTTCCCGCCAATTTCCAGACATTAAGCGTCCAAACACAGAAGAGAGCGGCATCCTGACGACAAATTGGGCGATCGTTTGATCGCGAGGGAATCCTGCCCCAAAGTTGAAGTTGCGGCGCCCTCGCGCCGGCTTGGCGCAGCAGGCGAAAATCCGACAGCACGTGGCGGCCGGAAGCGAAAGACCTCCGTCGCGCCATTAATCCGCTCTTAAGCCCTTTCAAACAGCCTCTACGACATCCCGGCGACGAGAGCGCCCGCCGAGACCAGGACAGCAAGTCGCTATGCGTGACGATTTCGACGCGATCCCCGATCCGGGCGGCCGACGAGACGCTGCCGGAACAATGTTGACCCGGATCTACCACGACATTGGCCTCGCAGCCGTCGCCGACGCCCTGAACCTGCTGACGGTCGAATTCGACCCGGAGCTGAAGGATTCCCTCGAGCGGGGCGAATTTTATCTCCTGCCTGCCGAATCGGCGATTGCGCGGCCCGAGATCACGGCATAGAGGCTCCTGCCTCCTCTGCGGGAGCTGGCGCTGAAGCCGCCAGCGATCGTCTCCGCGCGCCCGCGAATCGTCCGCCGTCAAAGGCGGAATATCATTCGGTCGGCGGCTCGGGACAGGCGGCGGCCGCCGCTGGGATCGGCTGCCCGACCTTGCGGCGCCTCAGAAAGCGGGGTCGCTTGATGACGCGCCGTCGACCATGCGGCGCCCGCCGCGTGAGATCGACGCCCTCGATATTCACCTGGATATCGTCCGAGGCCGTCCGCCCGACGAATGCGGGCAAACCGAAAGAGCGCACCCATTCGCGCCACTGGGCTTCGACCGCAGCCTCATTCTCGCCCTCGGCAAGCGGCACGGACAGGTCGGAATCGCGATGGAGAAGCCTCACCTGATAATGAAATCGGCCACCCTCCAATCCGGCGATTCGCAGCGTGACGCCCCGATATGCGCTCAAGGGGACGCGGATCGCCATCGGGATGCCGGCGACCGCACGCCGGATGACGACAGCCTCACTGCCGATCTCGACCATGCGCCGACGGTTGTCGGATCTCGGATCGCAAGCTTCAATCCGTAGGAGCGGCAGTTTTTTCGACGACAATGGCACGCGCGGCCCCGCAACTGGACGGACCATGCGGAAACGATGGCCGCCTGGCTGTGGGCAAGCGCCTAACGACGATGGTTAAACTGCTTTGTATAGGCCGATTATGCAGAGCTTTCGTCGCTCTTGGCATGCAAAGGCTCAAATAGAACGCTCAACTTTGACCGATCGGCGAGCCTTCGTTCACCTTGCGCTCGGTTCGAAGCGAGAGACGACCTGGGGCGTTCAGACCTCCGGCGTTTCGTCTCCGCCGGCGCCCGACTGGGCGACGTCGGCCCTGCGCGCGCGCTGTGGACGGTGGCGCGTCCCGCGGCGCGCGTCGAAGGCCGCCCGGGCGAGCGCCCGAAACGGCGATGTGAAATCGTTGAGCCGGTCGATGCCGGCGACCGCGCGCTCTCCGCGCGTCAATTCTCGATCGAGCTCAGCCATGGTCTTCGACAGCCCGGGATCGTCGTCATCCAGCCAGACCCCGACCATGCGCGCCCAGGCGAGCGCGAGACCCTGCAGCTTGATCGCGCCGGCGGCTCCGTCATCGACATCGATTTCCGCGGCCTCGAGCATGAAGCGCATGGAGGCGACAACCACCTGGTTCATCGCCAGCGCGGCGCCGGCGTCGCGCCTGATCCAGGCGGTCGCCTCGCGAAGTCCCTCCCGATAGGGCGTCATCGCCTCGAGCCGCCGCATGAGGATGTCGAACAAGCGCTCGCGCGGGCTCTCGTCGGCAATCTCGCTTCGGTCCTGCTCGAGGACCGCTCGGTCGATCCGGCGAGAGAAGCCGGCCAGAACCGCTCCCTTTGAGGGAAACGCATCTCTGAAGTCGGCGAGCGACACGGCCGCCGCCGCGCAGATGTCACGAATTGAGATCTCCTCGAAGCGCCGCTCGCCGGCGAGCTGCATCAGCGCGTCCACGATCTTGCCGCGCGCGTCAGCGGGTTTGGCTTCGCTCTTCCCTCTTGTCGCCATCGACCGCTCCTCGGTTTTTGCCACGCAATCGCAATCTATTTGCTTGCGCGCGCGCCGCCAAGCGTGATGCTTCGTAAAGCGGTTTTGCCGCTGGCCGCCGTCCGCGCCGCCAGAAGCGCATGCCCTTTCATCCGGCCATTTCCGCCGCCCGCGCGTGCGCTGCGCCAACTGCACGAACCATTAGACCGTCCAGGCCGTCCTCGCCCTGAAGCACCGCGAGCGCCGCCGCGGTGGTGCCGCCGGGCGAAGTGACGGCGCGGCGAAGGACAGCGGGCGCCGTTCCGCTTTCACGTCGCATCAGCTCGGCGGCGCCCTCAACCGTGCCGCGGGCGAGGTTCATCGCGAGATCCGGCCGCAGGCCCAGTCTCTCCCCCGCCGCCGCGAGGGCTTCCGTCAGCGCGAACACGTAGGCCGGTCCGCTGCCCGATACCGCCGTCACAGCGTCGATCTGAGCCTCGTCCTCGAGCCAGTAGAAGGCTCCGATGGCGCCGAGCAGGGTTTCGCACCAGCTGCGCTGCCCGCCGGTCGCTTCGGGGCTGGCGAAGGCGGCGGTGACGCCGCAGCCGATGGCGGCCGGCGTGTTGGGCATGGCGCGAACAACCGGGCGCGCCTGAGGCAAGCGCGCCTTTAGGTTGGTGATCGTCTTTCCGGCGAGAATCGACACGACAAGCGTCCGTTCGCCGACGATCGGCGCGATCTGCGGCGCGACCGAATCGAGACTCTCCGGCTTGACCGCGAGGACGAGCGCCTCCGGAGGCGCCGGGTTGGAGGGATTAACCGCTACTCCCTTCGCCCCGAGGGCTTCAACGTCCCGCGACGGATTGGGCTCCAAAACGGTGAGAGACGACGCCTCGAGTCCACCCTCGAGCCACCCTGCCGCCATCGCGGCGCCCATCTTGCCCGCCCCGACCAGAACGAGCCGCGCCGGCCACTTCCTCATCCCCGACATCCTTTCACCTCCGATCTGCCGGAACACGGACCCATGTTGTCGCGTTGCTTGTCCGATTGGTGCGAGACTGCGCGCCAGAGAGGACGGTCGCGCAGTTTCGCTCCGAGGGGAAGGCCAGGGAGCGACGGGGCATGGACGACGGCGGTCCTCTGGCATAGAAAAAGGAAATCGTGTGGCCGAAAAGCGCTAGCCATTCGGCGCGCGTTTGGCTATGGGCCATTTGGGCGTTCAGGCGCGCCTGTCAACTTCGGTTAATCAACAAGCGATACACTGTTCAAAGCGCTATGAGCGGGGTGCGGGGATGAGGACGAACGTTTTCTTGGCGGGACTGATCTTGGCCGCGGGCGTGATGCTCAGCGGTTGCCAGTCTGCTCTTCAGGCGGGCTTGCCTGATCCCAAGCTCACCGCGCGCGACAAGCAAATGATGGCGCTGGCCGAGCCGGACGAATGGCGCATTGCCGACACCCGCTACAGGATCCAATACCAGACGAATGAACCGCCGGGCACGATCATCGTCAACACCGGCTCGAATTATCTCTACTACGTCCTGCCTCACGGCCAAGCGATTCAATACCGGATCGCGAGCGGCGCCGAATATATGGGATGGACCGGCCGGGCGGCGGTCTCGGTCATGAAGGAATGGCCGACCTGGATGCCGACCGCCTCGATCATGGACCGCTGGCCGGAGTTCAGGGTCTATCTGTCGCACGGCCCGCTTCAGGGCCAGTGGGACAATCCGCTCGGCGCCCGCGCGCTCTATCTCTTCCAGGGCAACCACGACACGCTCATTCGCATTCATGGCACCAATGAGCCCGAGCTGATCGGCCAGCACGTGTCCTCAGGCTGCATCCGCATGCGCAACATGGACGCCATCGACCTCTACAACCGCGTCCACGTCGGCACGCCTGTCGTGGTGGAAGGCAGCTGAGCTTCCTCGCGGGGCTTCACCGGAACGGCGGCTCGTCGAAGCTCCTGAGCTTGCGCGAGTGGAGCGAGGCGTCGATGCTTTGCAGGAGGTCGATCGCCGTCAATCCGATTCGCAGATGCTCGGCGATCGCCCGCTCGTAGAAGGCGTTGGCCGCGCCGGGCAGCTTGATCTCGCCGTGCAAAGGCTTGTCGGACACGCACAGGAGCGTGCCGTATGGGACGCGCATTCGAAAGCCCTGCGTCGCCACGGTCGCGGATTCCATGTCGACGGCGATGGCGCGCGACACGTTGATGAGCCGGCGCTCCTTCGACCAGCGCAATTCCCAGTTGCGGTCGTCGTTGGTGACGACCGTGCCGGTGCGAAGGCGGCGCTTCAGCGCGTCGCCCACTTCGCCGGTCACTTTCGCCACTGCCTGCTGGAGGGCGACCTGGACCTCGGCGATCGCCGGGATCGGCATCATCAGCGGCACGGCGTCGTCGAGGATGTTGTCGCGCCTCAGGTAAGCATGCGCCAGCACGTAGTCGCCGATGAGCTGCGACTGCCGTAAGCCCGCGCAATGGCCGACCATCAGCCAGCAATGCGGCCTCAGCACCGCGATATGGTCGGTGATGTTCTTCGCGTTCGCCGGGCCGACGCCGATGTTGACCAGGGTGACCCCGCGCCCGTCCGCGCGCACCATGTGATAAGCCGGCATCTGAAAGCGGTGCCAGGCGACCGCCGCCGCCTTCAGCTCCGCCTCCTCCGGCGAAATCGACCGGTCGACCACCACGTTGCCAGGGAGAATGACCTTCTCGACCCCGACGCCCGCGTGGACCTGCTTCAGGCCCCACTGCACGAACTGATCGACGTAGCGGTGGTAGTTGGTCAAGAGCACCCACGGCTGAATGGCTCGCCAGTCGGACCCCGTGTAGTGCACGAGGCGGCGCAGGGAATAGTCGGTCCGCGGCGCGTCGAAGAGGGCGAGCGGCCGCTCGCCCTGTTGAACGAATTCCCCGTCGGCAGTCTCGTCGCCGATCGTGGCGAGCGAGGGAATAGGGAAGTAGCGAGCGAGTCCGGCCGCGTCTGCGCCTTCCCGAGTGAGTTCGTCGCCGCTTTCGAGCACGTAGGGATAGGGGATCTCCTGCGCTCCAACGCCCACCTCGACCAGCGCGCCGTATTCCGCGACCAGCGGCTCGAGCTGTTCGAGCAGATAGTCGCGAAACTCGGCCGGCTGCGTCACCGTCGTGGTGTAGACCCCGCCTTCGCTGAACTTGGCGTAGGCGCGGGCGTTCGCCGGCGCGGGGCCGTTCGGCTCGTAGATCAGGCGCAATCCGGGATAACGGAACAGCGCGCGCGTCTCGGGGGACGGCGGCTCGCCGGTCTTGAGGAAGCGCTCGACCGCTCCGCGCAATGCCTGCGCGGCGCCGTCATAAAGATCGACGAGGCGATCAACGGCCTCGGCGGGCGTCGCGACCTGCTCGAAACGATTTTTGGCGCTTTCACCCGACTTTCGCAACGAGCGCATCCTTCGTTTTCGTTTAGACCGGAGAAATGCGCGGGGTGGCTCCGAGGAAGTCGCGCTTCCCGATCTCGACTCCGGCCGAGCGCAGGATGTCGTAAGCCGTCGTCAGATGAAAATAAAAGTTCGGCAAAGCGAAATGCATGAGATAGTCGGCGGCCTGCATCTTCATCTGGCGGGAAGGACCGAGCGGCAAAACGATCTCGCGGCTCGCGCCGGCGTCGACCGCGTCGGCGTCGACCGTCTTCAGATGATCGAGCGTGGTTTGAGTGCGGGCGCGCAACTCGGCGAACGTCGTCTCCTCGTCGGCAATCACCGGCGCCTGTGCTCCGGCGAGTCTGAACGACGCGTTCTTGGCGTGATCGCAGAAGGTCTGGATCTGCCGGGTCAAGGGAAACATGTCGGGAGCAAGCCGGATCGCGAGATAGTTCGTCGGGTCGAATTTTCGCGCCTGCGCGTGCGACTCCGCCTTGTCGAGGATGCCGAGGAAGGCCGCAAGGGACCGCTCGAACACGGGCACGCTGGATTGGTAAAGCGACAGGGACATGAGCTCAAGCCTCTTGGAAGTCGGGACTCATCAGGCCGACGACCGATCGATGCACGCAATCCGTGACATTATCAACCCGGCGACGACGACTGAAGGATCATCCGGATTGGTCTTGCGGCTTCGGTTCGAGAAACGGCGCGACGAGGACCTGCATCTCCTTGCTCGTCACAACCGGCACGATTTCGAAGGTTGCTCCTGAGCCGCGCCACTGAAGAACCCATTGCTGGATCAACCGCAGATCGCCGCAGCGCATCAGTTGAAAGCAGCGGCCGAAGCCCGCCTCGACCCAGCTGTCGACATATTCGAGGCCTTCGGGAAGGGAGCGGCCGGCCGCACGCACGCGCTCGTAGACCGGAACCATATCGATGTCGCGAAACCGCTCAATGACCATGAAAAGCATCCGAGCCTCGCCATGGCTAATCATCAGCCGGACAGCCTAGCCCTTCGCGGGCGCGGCCGGCTGCCCCTGCGACTGCGGCAGGTCGGGATCGAAGCAGGCCCAGGAGGGGGCGGAGCGGGTCCAGATGATCCCTCCGGGCGTGACAAGATTGGGGTCGTCCAGCGTCCCCACACGCACGATGATCTGGTGGGGGCGCGGCTCGGCCTCGCTGAAGATCGGCGTGCCGCACTCGGCGCAGAAGCGCCTGTGCATGACCGAGCCGCTGTCCGCCACGCTGACGTAGTCGGTCAGTGGACCCGAGACCGCCACCGCGTCCTTGGCGAAGATCGCGTTCACCGTTCCGCTTCCTGCGCCGAGATACTGGCAGACGCGGCACCAACAGTGACGCACCCCGACCGGAGCGTCCGCGGCGATCTCAAACCGCACGGCGCCGCACAGACACCTGCCCGCAATGGCCATCGTTGCTTCCCGCGCTTAAATCGTCGCAACCAGAATAGAAGGACTTGGCCGCGCTCGCCAGCCGTCGTCGCATTTGCCCTACTGCGGCCGCAGCGCTCCGCCCGACTGCGACAGGAACGGCGCCTCAGTTTGCCGCGTCGCAGGCGCCGGCTCGGCTGCGATCTCCATCGCCCAGTAGACCCCGTATTGCGTGTCCGGGTTCTTGGCGATGGCGATGCCGAACCGAGTCCCCTCCGGGATGAGGAGATTGGCGTCGTGCGCGTGCGACTCCCGCCAGCCCGTCATCGCCTCGGCGAGGCTCATGTAGCCGCCGCCGAGATTCTCCCCGGCCTTCCACGTGTCGATCCCGCTCTCGGCGAGGC
Source organism: Roseiarcus sp. (assembly GCA_035656495.1). GTDB lineage: Bacteria > Pseudomonadota > Alphaproteobacteria > Rhizobiales > Beijerinckiaceae > Roseiarcus. The sequence goes on along the minus strand of DASRSL010000081.1, from coordinate 8,149 downwards.
GAGCCGGGAAGGCGCCGGCGACGTCGTGCGATAGGACGTCTCCGGCCGCCATCGCCTTTGCCTGCCGTTCGGCCATCGCCGTCAGCGCCGGATCGAGCCGCACCGCCTTCAGCCCTCTGCTCCCCCGATAGGCGTTGAGCGCGGAAACGGCGGCGTTCGGATCGAGCCGGACTGCGCCGATGGCCTGCGGCGAAAGCCGATGGGTCAGCCGAGGCTCGGGCTCGCCTGCGCAGCCGGCGAGGGCGAGCGCGGCGAGGCCGGCCAAGACCAACGTGCGGACCCCCGAGTCGTTCGCCAACTCCGCCCTCCTCAGACATCGATTCGCGATGCGGTCTTATAGCCTTGAAGCCGTCGGAAGCGCGCCCGGGGAGAGCGCCCGTTTGAGGCGGATCAGGCTTGGATCGGCGCCCATTTTCGGTCTCGCCCTTCGGTGACGGCCCCCCTGCAGAGAGGATGCGCGGCCTCGCGAGACGGCTCGCCTCGACGCGGAGTCCGACCGGTGTCGCGCGGCGCACCGGCCGAACGATCGAGTTTGAGTTTCGGGTTTTGATCCTGAGCTGCCCTTCAAGGGTGACCGAACGAATGGGCGGGAAGCGGGAGAAAGCGGGCGTAGCCGAATGCGGCGCTTGGGCCACAGCGGATCGTTCTTTCGTTAATGAGTCGGCATTGCACGGGTACGTGATATGCTGGTCGTCCGACCGTGTCCCATGTACCTCTACCTGACCACCACTGGCCGCGTCACCGGTCGGCCGCGTGAAATCGAGATCTGGTTCATTGAGCATTGCGGGCGCTTCTACCTTGTCGCCGAGCGCGAAAGCGCCAACTGGGTGCGCAACATCCAGTCGAAACCGCAGGTCAAGGTCCAGGTCGGCGATGCTGGACTCAACGCCATCGCGCGCGTCGTGCACAATGACCGCGAGCCTCAGCTCGCGGCCACTGTGAAAGCGCTATTTGACGCCAAGTACGGCTGGAGCGACGGCCTTATAGTCGAACTCACGCCGGCGTAAGCGTCGCCTCCCTTTAGGCCGCCGACTCTAGGAATCCCGGGGAAGGCCGCCAAAAGCCAGAGCCTATATCGTCGCGCGCTCTTCGATTCTTTTGAGAGGTTGGTCTTGAGGCCGCCGTCGCCCGACAGCGAGATCAGCACGTTGCTTCGGCGCAGACGGCGGAGATCAGCCGACACTGAACCTCGGCGACGGCGAACACTGCCGCTTCCTCATCGCGTCCTGACACCCGGCGGTCGCCGCTCCGTCACCCGCCGGTAAAAGCGAGTATTTCTTCCTTGATCTTTGCCTTGGCAAAGTTCTCGATCGTCTCCAGCTCAAAATGCGGGAGGTTGGGCAATTCATTGGCCGGAACGACGCAGTCGACAATGGCCGGACCGTCGGCTTTGAGCGCCTGGTCGATCGCCTCGCGCAACTCGCCGGGCTTTTCGGCCTTGAAGCCCACTCCGCCGCAGGCGCGCGCGAGTGCGACATAATCCGGATTGGGGAAGTCAATGGCCGCTTTCCACGCCGGCAGACCAATCGATTCTGCCTCCAGCGCAATCAATCCGAGGGCCGAATTGTCATAGACTACGGCTTTCACGGGCAGCTTATGTTGCACGGCGGTTAGGAATTCGCACATCAGCATGTTAAAGCCGCCGTCGCCGCAGAGCGCGATGACCTGGCGCGAACGATCGAGCGCCTGGATGCCATTGGCCTGACCTAGCGCGGCGCCGACGGCGCCATTGTTGAAGGAGCCAATGATCCGCTGCTCGCCGTTCTGGCGGATCCAGTTGCCCGACCAAAGCGTGTTGAGCCCGGTGTCGATGACGAACACGGCGTCGCGCGCGGCAAGGTCGCTCACGGCGCGCGCCACAGCCTGCGGATGAATACGATCCCTGCTGCGCGCGGGATCGGACTGCTTGTCCAGCAACTCGTCCCAGCGCTTGCGCCCAGCGGTTACGCGATCGAAGAACCCGCTGTCGCTCTTGGGCTTCACCAGACCGAGCAGCGATTTGACCGCCGGTCGCACCGAACCGACCACTCCGAGCGCAGTCGGCGTACGGCGGCCGAGCACACGCGCCCGCTCATCGATCTGGATGACGGCGCCCCTGGGCGGCAAGAATACGGAATAGGGATAATCGGCGCCGAGCATCAGAAACAGATCGCAATCTCTAGCGGCGTGATAGACCGGCTTCGTTCCGATCATGCCGATGCCGCCCATCCAGCGCGGGTCGTCGTAAGGCATGATATCCTTGCCCTTGACGGAATGGATCAATGGCGCCTTGACCCGATCGGCGAGCGCGCGCAATTCATCGGCTGCGCCATGACATCCTGCGCCGCACATGATCACGATGCTGCCGGCTTCATCGATGCGGCGAGCGATCTCGGCGATGTCTTCTTCGCTCGCGGCAATTTCGGGCCGCGGCTTGAGCGTGGCGATGCTCGGTACGCTGCCGTCGGCCTTCGCGGTGAGGACGTCCATTGGCGCCGTCAAATGCGCGACACCACGTCCGGCGTAGGCGGCGGCGATGGCCTGATGGATGAGCGCCGGCGCCTGTGCCGGAGAGGAAACGGTCTCGGTATAGAGCGACACGTCGCGGAATAGCATGTCGGGATTTGTCGCCTGAAAATAGTCGATACCCTTCAGCCGGCGCGGCATATCCCCGGAGAGCGCGAGAACCGGGGCGTGGTCGCGACTGGCTTCATAAAGGCCAGCGACGAGATGGTTGCTGCCGGGTCCGGTTGATCCGCAACACACAGCGAGCCGACCGGTGAGTTTTGCTTGGCCCGCGGCCGCGAGCGCCCCGCCTTCCTCGTGACGGACGCCGATCCATTCGATTTTGCTGTGGCGCAAGGCGTCGCCGATCGGATTGAGCGAGTCGGCAATGAGACCGAATATCTGCCTGACGCCGATCTTTTCGAGCGCTTCAACCAAGATGCCGGCTACTGTCTGTGACATCTGCGCCTCCGGCAGTTAAACTTGTCAGACCGTCGTCGTCTCACCTTACGCGCAAGCGCCGGGCGCCTCACGGCGGCGGCTCGCCCAAGCAGTCATCCGTTTGCGAAAGTGCGCTTGCCGGCGCCCGGCTGTCCCAACGCTAGCATCAGTGGTTTAGCGCTTCAACAGACCAACCGCTTGAACGGTCTTGTTGCTTCTTGTCGGAAATCATTGGGACGCTGCGATGGGATGCTTCATCGCGCTCTTGGTCGACATTGAGGTGTGGAAACGCGCCGGACCTCGATGAGGACGTGTCGGTCAATGGATCGCCGGGCCTGCCGACCTAAGTAGAATTTCGCGGACTACCACACGCTTCGATGGAGGGTGCGCGTCCCGCGCACCTTGGGCGGCGGGACGCCGCCCCTCCGACTCACCGCGATTTCCGTGGGACGGCCAATAGGACTTTGCTTAGAGCCGGCAGGAGGAAAGAAACCATTGCGCGAGTGACGGCGAAGCCCCGCGCTATACGGAGGTTCAGCGCGTTGCCTGGAAAGCAAGGCGCGCAGATGCGCCCCCCGCGCTTGGCGCCAAGGCGCGGCGACCCTATTATGGTTCTGCGGCGCTGGCGGCGATTTCCGCTGAAGCTGCCCGCTGCGAAAAGTCTTGGTCCAGCCGTAGAGGGAGTGCGGACATTGCCCCAAGCATCGCGACCGTCTCCCGGCGCCGCCATTGGATCGTTCGCGCTGATCGCCGGCGTGGTCGCTTTCAGCGCCGCAGCCTTCGCCTACACGGCCGGATGGTTCTCGCCGGAACGCCTGACGCCGCAGAAGCTGGTCGACGGCTTTGCTCCGCCATCAGGCCCCGCGCTCGGCCACCGGCGCAATCACGCCAAGGGAATTTGCTTCACCGGCGTGTTTGCGTCGAACGGCGCCGGATCGGAGCTGTCGCGGGCGCAGGTCTTCGTTGAAGGCCGCTATCCGGTGATGGGGCGATTTAATCTTGGCACGCCGGACCCCAACGCCGATGACGCCAAGGTGCGCGTGCGGGGCTTGGGCGTCATGATCTCCACGCCGGATGGTCAGGAATGGCGCATGGCGCTGATCGACCCGCCGGTTTTCCCTGTCTCGACACCGGAGGCTTTCCATGCGCTCCAGATCGCATCCGCGAGCCAGGAACCCAACGCGATGGCGAAGTTCGTCGCCGCCAATCCCGAGTTCGCAGCGTTCGCCGCCTGGGCCAAGAGCGCGCCATGGACGGGCAGCTACGCCGAGGAGCGCTACAATAGCCTCGACAGCTTCATCTTCACCGACAGCTCCGGGAATGACCACGCGGTGCGGTGGTCGCTTGCGCCGACGGCGGAGGTGGTCCCGGTCACGCCCGAGGAGCTCGCCAAGCGCGGGCCCAACTTCCTCGAAACCGAGATAGCCGACCGGATCAAGAGCGGCCCGCTGCGTTGGACGATGATGGTCACTGTCGCCAAACCCGGCGATCAGACCGCGGACCCGGCCAAGGCGTGGCCGGAGGATCGTCGCAGCGTCAAGGTTGGCTCGCTCATCGTCGAGCAAATCGAACCCGAGCCGAACGGCCCATGCCGCGACATCAATTTCGATCCGACGATCCTGCCGAACGGCATACGGACGTCGGACGATCCGTTCCCCGCAGCCCGCTCCTCGGCCTACAGGGTCTCCTATGACCGCCGCACGGCCGAGGAAAAGGATTATCCGCGATAATCGCCACGGGACCGTCCAATGACGAACATTCAGCGTTTCACTCCGCTCCAGCGAGCGCTGCACTGGCTGATGGCCGTCTGCATCCTGGCGATGCTGTTCATCGGCGTTGGCATGGCGTCCTCTGTCGCTCCCAAATATTTGACGCTCGTCAGCATACACAAAACGCTCGGGATCGCGATTCTGATTCTCGCGCTGATCCGCCTCGTCGTGCGTCTGCGCTATGGCGCCCCGCCGCTGCCCGCGGATCTGCCGGAACCCATGAAGCTCGCGGCGCATCTCTCGCACTATGCGCTCTACGCGCTCATGATCGCGATGCCGCTGATCGGCTGGGCGATGTTGTCGGCCGCGGAATACCCGGTGGTGTTGTGGCCAGGCGTGTGGCTACCGTCGATCTTGCCGCTAAGCTCCAGCCTGCACACGGCGCTGTGGAACGCGCATTTCTATCTCGCCTTCCTCTTTTTTGCGGTGGTCCTCCTGCACGTCGCCGCGGCGCTGTTCCACGCGCTGATCCGCCGCGACGGTGTTTTCGACGCCATGGGGCCTGCATTGGCGCATGACGAAGTCGCGCCCCCGGAGCCAGTCCCAGCGCGACGCTAGCGCAAGCAAAATCCCGGGGAGGATTCGAGTAGGATTTACGGGATTTACGATTTACGCGGATTTACGGTGACGGTTGCTTGACGGTGGGGCCGATAATCGTTTCCTGGTTGAGACGGCAATCAGAGGCTTGACTGGGAAATGAAGCAAAGTGTCACCGTAATCTACGCTCTGCGGTGACGACGATCAGGGTCGAGGTCCCGTGTGCGAGAACGCAGCCTATGGCGTCGGTAACGCGCGCGTCGGCGGAGAGGACGCGCCGGCCCCGCGAGGCGACTCGCGCCTCGGCGCGGACCCCGCCCGTGAATTATGGGTTTCAACCCTTTGCTGCTCTTCAGGGTCAATCGATCGTCGCGCGTCTTTTCCGCTCGGCAATCGACCGCTCCAGCGCTTCTTCCAGCTTCGGGAAGGCGCACGGCTTCGGACAACTCCTGATCTGCGGATAGCGGGCGCGAAGGACATCCGTCTCGTAGCCCGAACTGAAGACGAAGGGGATGTCCCGAGAGAGAAGCAGATCGGCGACCGCGTAAGCCATGACGCCGTCGAGGTTGAGGTCCAGGATCGCCGCGTCGATGTCGGGCGCCGACTCGATCGCCTTGACAGCTTTCTCGACGGACGGGACCGGCCCTATGAGCACCGCGCCGAGGCTTTCGAGCGCGTGGGAGAGGCTCATGGCGACTATGTATTCATCCTCGACAATGAGAATGCGGCGATCGCGAAGCTCCGATACAGCCATTGCTAAGCGACTCCGTGAGAGGATCGTCAGACCGGCAGCGCGATCGTGCAATGAACCCCGTCGGCCTCAATCGCAAAGCTGGTTCGCGCTCCGAACTGGTACGGCAAGGCGTTTTCGATGAGACGTCGCCCGCTGCCGATCCTGCCGGGTTTGGCGTTGGAGTGTGAAGTCTCGATGCCCCTTTCCTTCCAGTCGACATGGATCCAGGTCGTCTGATCTTGCGGCGCGACCTCGGCGCGCCAGCGGACCGCGAGACGCCCGTTTTTCTCTTTGAGAGCGCCGTATTTGACGGCGTTGGTCGTCAGCTCATGCAACGCCAACGCCAAGGTTTGGACCAAGCCCGACCGAAGCATCACGCCTTTTGATCCGTCAAGCGTCACTTTTCCGCAGTCTTCGGGCCAGGCGGATTGGGCGGAAAGCTCGGAGACGAGCAGTTCGTCAAACGCGATCTGGCGTCCGTCCGGTGTTCGGGACAAGAGCCCCTGGACCCGCGCCAGCGCGGACAAGCGCCCGGCAAAGCTCGATCTGAAATCATCGAGCGTCTCGCTCGCGCGCGCGGTTCTGTCCGCGATCGCGAGGACAATAGCGATCAGGTTGCGGGTGCGATGCTGCAACTCGGCGACCATCACCTGGAGGCGCTCCTCCTTCTCGCGCAAGCGAGACTCGGCCTTGGCGCGCTCGATCAGATCGGCGGCCTGTCGCGCCACCACGTCGAACAGATCGAAATCGCGTTCCTGCGGGCGATGCGGCTTACGCCATTGCGTCGAAAGTATTCCGAGCATCCGGCCGGAGCGTGATACGAGCGGCGTGGCCTGAGACGAGCGCAGGCCGGAAGCGCGATAGGCGGCGAGGTCTTTCGGCGCGTCCACCAAAGACGCCTCTGCATCCTCGGTGATCGTGCGCTCGATCCGCACGCACGCCCGGCTGCAAGCGGAGGATGATCCGATTTCGATTCGGCGCCAATGAGCCTCGGAGACGGGATCGAAATTCCGGGTCGCCAGAAGCTCGAGATGCGAGCCCTCGGGTCCGACCATTTGCAACGCGGCGGCATCTGACCGCATCAGCGCCATCGCGGCGTCGAGAAGATTTTCATACAGGGCCTCCGGCCTCTGCTCGGGAAAGAGCTTGGCGCTGATTTGCTGGAGCGTCTTCGCATCCGAGAGCTCGACCGCGAGCTCGTTCTGGGCGGACTGCAGCTCCGCCAGCCGGACGCGGCTTTCGGCTTCCCGCAACCGAAGCGAGCGAAGGGAATTCGCCAGGTCGTCACGCGCGCTATCGAGCAACGCCTTGATGTCGATCGTGTCCTGGACGTCGGTCAGCGCGCCGAGCCATTCCTCGACCTCGCCGTCACTGTTCCTGACCGCTATGGCGCGCGTCTGGAACGCGCGGTAGGCGTTGTGTCTTGCGCTCCAGACGCGCCCTTGGCTGAAATACGGGCCCCCGGAGGCAACCGCGGCCTTCCAGTCCGCGACGACGGCTTCTCGATCGTCCGGATGCAGGCAGGCGACCCAGCGCGAGCCCCGGTATTCCTCCCAGGTCTGCCCCGTGTAGTCCTGCCAGTAAGGCTGAGACTCGACGAGTTCTCCGGCGGCGTTCGCCCAAAAGACCACGTCCGCCGAGGCCAGAAGCAGGGCTTCGAACGGCCTGTCCCGCCGCCCAGGTTTCAGGCGCGGCTGATCGGTCAACTCGCCCCACGGAGAGAAGCTTGAAGCAGGGTGCATTCTGGTCATGAACTTCTCTCGAGGATCGCTTGAGCGACGATGTGGGCGACAGCAGAGAGAGTAAGCGCGACGAAGATAGAGGCGGCCGGCTCAGCTACCGCGAAGCTGCCCGCCCGAGAAATTGCCAATAACGTATGTTAACACCATTATCAAGGTGGTCTGTCGACGCGACGGGCAAAATGGCCCCGATGCCGACGCCGTCGAGAAATTCACTTCCGGGGACCCGATCGACCTTGCCGCGGCGCCAGCCTTCGATCGCGCCGCCAGGGACAACACGTGCACAATGCTGATGAAATCAGGAGTGCCCAGATTGCCGAAGTCCTTGCCTTCCCAGCCCCACGGGCCCGTTGTCGGAGGCGGGGACCCTCCCCGCGGCAAGGCGGCTGTGGAGCGGACTCCGGTCCCTCCCGAGGCGATCCCTTTAGGCCCGCTTCCCACCAAAC
>DASRSL010000080.1:0-36002 GCA_035656495.1 Roseiarcus sp. | reverse complement strand
CGGTGAAGGACGGCGATCTGGTGTGGAGAAGCCGGCATTCCATTCAGTGTGAGCGTCGGCGTAGGCGACTGCTCCTGGATACGGTCTGATCCGAGGACGGCGATTTGGTTCGGACTGATGGGGAAACCCGCAACTTCCCACTTTGGCAGCTCTCCGGCAGAAACGCCTACTGCTCCAAGCACAAAGGCCGTTACTGCGTTAATCGAAATTCGCTGTAGGGTGGACATGACGATCTCCTTTACGACTGGGATTTTGAGCCAGAAGGAAAGCGCAAAGACGAGGCGCGCGCCGATATGGGCCTCGGCGGATAGTTGTGAGATCCAGATCGTGCGATGCAGCATGAAGATAACGGCCGGCCGGTCGCGACTTACCCGGTGGTGTGACCGCCATCGACAGAGAAGGACTGGCCGGTCACGAAAGAGGCCTTATCCGAGCCAACGAACACGATGGCATTGGCGATCTCCTCGGGGGCGGCCACGCGCTTCAGGATGTTCAACGACGCAATGGCATTTTTCACGCCCTGATCATTACCGGTGAAGCGGCCAAACATTTCTGTTTCCACCGGCCCAGGAGCGACGGCATTGACCCGAACTCCGAAACGCGCCGCGTCCATCGCCGCCGCCTTCGTGATGCCTTCGACGGCGTGCTTGCTCGCGATGTAGACCGCCGCGCCCGCTCCCCCGACCTTTCCAAAGGCTGACGAAATGTTTACAATACTGCCAGACCGTTGGCCTTGCATCACGCGCAGCTCGTGCTTCAAGCTCAGGAGGACGCCGAGGACATTGGTGTCAAAGGTTGCTGCGTAGGTTTCTGGCGTAGCGTCAACCACCGATCCCGGCGTGCCTTCTGTGCCAGCATTATTCACCGCGATGTCGAGACGGCCGAAGCTCTTGACCGCGTGGTCGATCAAGTTCTCGACGTCCTTTTCATAACGCACGTCAGCTCGAACAAATTCGACCTCGGCCCCGAGCTCACGCAGTTCCTTCACGAGGGCGCGGCCTGCTTTCTCGCGACGGCCTGAAACAATGAGCCTCGCCCCGTGCCGCGCAAATTCAAGCGCCGTGGCCCGGCCAATGCCGGTCAACGCGCCAGTAATGAGAACCGCAGCTTTTCGTTCGTGTGACATTGTTGAACTCCCTATGATATCCACTGATCTTGGCGGCCCACGCTAACTGATCGGAAGGTCTTGGCAGCCCGTTAGTCAGGCCTCCGCCCGTGCGTTTGAAGGAGCGGACTTGCTGGCAAGCCCTTTACCAAGCATGTCCGCCTCCATCTTCCGCGCAAGAGACGCGGGCACGAGGGCGTTCATGACGCGGTTCAGCCGGCCTGGAACGACTCTGGAGCGGTTTTTGAGCAGACCGCTGAGGCCCTCAGATACGCACTGCTCGACGCTCATCGGTTTCATCGGCATCGTCTTCGGATCGAAGCCGAACTTTTCGAGCACCGGTGTGTTCGTAAACCCGGCTGCCAGTACAGTGACGTAGACACCTAGAGGTTTGAACTCATCGTGAAGCGCCTCGCCAAGGCTGTGTACATACGCCTTCGCGGCTCCGTCATTCGCAATAAAGGGAATGCCGTTTTCTGCGCCCATTGCCCCCACGAGGATTAAGCCGCCCCACCTCCGCTCGGCGAGTTTCGCGCCGAAATGGTGGGCGATGTCCAGATGCGCCATCGTATTGAGCCGCAAAGTCGCCTGAAGCAACTGCCGATCAAGCTTCAAGAACTCGCCGGAATTTCCAGTGCCGGCATTGGAGACGACAAGGCCGACGCCGAGATCACGCGTGGCGTCTGCAAGCACCGGGAGGAAGTCAGGTTCGGAAAGGTCGAGAGGGATGATACGGTGCTGGACACCAGACGCCTTCGTGCATTCAGCGCCAACCATCCGCAACAACGGCTCTCGCCGGCCGACCAAAGCGACATGAATTCCTGACGCCGCTATCTGGCGCGCAAATTCCTTGCCTATTCCGGACGAGGCGCCCGTGACGAGCGCCCAGGGGCCGAACCTTATTTTATCGAGTGCTACTCTCATCTTTTTGCTCCGGTTCTGCCTGCTTACGGCTTGTTGGGTCATCCGATCACCTCGTCACTTAGGTTAAATGTCAGTTGACTAACTAATTGAAATGCCCATTTTACTCGGCCTCCGCTTCAGGCTTCGCCGCGTGAGCTGGTTCAGCCGCCTGGCGTCTTACAAGCTTCGAATCCAACTCTTGAGGCGCTTGGTCTCCGCCGCCACAAGACCGGAGTCATGAAAGGCATGAGCCAGGATCGAAACGCCTTGCATGGCGGAAAGCAGGTGCACGGCAAGGCCGTTGGAGTCTTTCCCCTTCCCGAGCGCCCGAAACTGGCTCTCGATCCAGGTCAGGCGTTGAGCGAAGATCTCGGTCGCTCTGGTGGCGACCGAGCCGCCCGCCTTGTGGAGTTCGGAGCAAAACGTCCCGACCGCGCAGCCGCGCTCTGCCAAGCAATCCTTGTTCTCGAAGACGTCTTGGACGCAGGCGCAAAGCCGATCCTTGGGCGATCCAGCTTCGTTCCATCGCTGCCGCTGCGCGGACAGCTCCGCCAGCCTCAGCTCGACGATCGCCTCGCCAATCTCGTCCTTGGTCTTGAAGTAATAATAGACGTTGCCCAGAGGAACCTCGGCTTCGCGCGCGATGTCGGCAAGCGAGGTGGCGCCGAACCCGTTCTGGTACGCCAAGCCCACTGCCGCACTCACCAGCCGCGATCGTTTATCGATATGTGTCCGAGTCATGTTTTGTTCAAAAGTCAGTCAGCTAGCTTAACATAATCGGGATAGGCAAGCCTGTCAAGCCTCCGGCTTGCTTCTGGCCAGACGCGGTCTTTGATCCTCGGCGATACCCGTCGACGCCATTTGGCCTTCGTCAAACGCGCGGATCCGGGTGACCGGCCCTTTTGGCCCGATGGGTTGGTTCCCACTCGGCGCTAGGGCGTCAGCGGGAGGACCCAGACTTCGGTTCGATCGATCGGCGCCGGTCGCAGGGGCGCAAGACCTTCCTGTTGTGACGCAAAATGTTCCTTTTCTTCGCAAAAAGTCTCCTATTCCTCGAATCCAGTCTACCTGTTCTTCTGCCCGGAGCGGCGGTCGGGCCCGCCTCGGTCTGCGTCCGTATTGCGCCTGCGCGCCGGCCGCGTCCGCTTCGCGCCGCGTTTGGCGCCTGTCCGCAACCGGATGCGAAAATTGTGGCGAAGGCCGGGCCGTAGTACTACATTTGTTCCTTTTCAGAGCGGCCGCCAATGACTTTTCTTCGTATATCCTCTGGCGCGCCCCCCGGGCGCTCCGCGCGTCGAGACTCATCCTCGTCCGAATCCAGTCGCAACTTGCTCTAAGCCATTGGAAATGGCTCAAAACGGCAATGGGCAGGCCTTGCAAAAAGTTGGCATGGATGCGGCGCCCGGTTGGCATGGGCGCCTTTTCGGCCAAGGCCAATGCGCTAAATTTCGATCGGTGATTCGGGCATGCGTTCGCGGTCGTTCCGCGTCCGAAATCGCGCAGTCCCGGAAATGGCAGGGCCCTGGAAAGCGTCGGAGCCCCCTGGAACTCCAAGCGCGGGGCGTTGTCCGAGCCTAGACCGAGAAGCTGACCCCGCAGCCGCAGGAAGCGGTCGCGTTCGGGTTCTTGACCCGGAACGACTGGCCCATCAAGTCGTCGACGAAGTCGAGCTCGGCCCCCTTCATCATTTCGAGCGAGATGGAGTCGACGACGATGGTCGCCCCGTCGCGGGTGGCGACGAAGTCGTCATCGGCGCGGGCCTTATCGACGTCGAAGGCATAACTGAAGCCCGAGCAGCCGCCGCCCTTGATCGAGATGCGGAGCGCCGCGCCCTCCTCGCCCTTGAGGATGGCGTTCAGCCGCTTGGCGGCGCTCGCGCTGATCGAGACGGCGTCGACGGTCGAGGCGGCTGCGCTCATGAACGATTGACCCTGGTCGCGCGCGCCCGTGAACAGGCGCCTTCAAGAGATTGCCCGACTAAGATATGGACGCCGGCAGAAAGCGCAACACGGGAGATGAGCCGATGGCGGATCAAACGGGGCAGGGGCGCGCGCCCTATGCGGCGGATCCTGCGCGCGCTCCCGGACGCCTCGTTCCCGAGCCTCCCTCCAAGACGCGGACCGAGTTCCAGCGCGACCGCGACCGGATCGTCCATTCGACCGCCTTTCGCCGCCTCGCGCACAAGACGCAGGTCTTCGTCCATGACGAAGGCGATCATATCCGCACCCGCCTGACGCACACGATCGAGGTCGCGCAGATCGCTCGCGGGCTCGCCCGCGCGCTCAAGCTCGACGAGGATCTCGCCGAGGCGGTCGCGCTCGCCCACGACCTCGGCCACACGCCCTTCGGCCACACGGGCGAGGACGCTCTCGACGCGTGCATGGCCGACCACGGCGGGTTCGACCACAACAGCCAGGCGCTCAGGATCGTCACCGAGCTCGAGCGGCGCTACGCGGAATTCGACGGCCTCAACCTGACCCAGCCGACGCTCGCCGGGCTCGTCAAGCACAACGGGCCGCTTCTCGACGTGTCGGGCGGCCCGACCGAGCGTTACCGGAAGCGCGGGGTCCCGGCGGCGGTTCTGCGCTACGACGGTCTTCAGCCGCTCGATCTCGGCCTCCATGCGAGCCTCGAGGCGCAAGCCGCGGCGCTCGCCGACGACATCGCCTATGACGCTCACGACATCGACGACGGCCTGCGCGCCGGCCTCTTCGGCGTCGCCGACATCCGCGCCGCCGCGCCCTTCGTCGCCGAGCTCCTGCGCGAGATCGACGATCGCTACCCCGGCCTCGAAGAAGCGCGGGTGGTCCATGAGATGACCCGACGGGTCATCACCCGCTTCATCGAGGACGCGGTCGCCGAGAGCAGCCGGCGCATCGGCGAGGCGCGCCCGGCGAGCCCGGAGGCGGTCGCGACCGCCGGGAGGGCCCTGGTCGGACATTCGGAGACGATCGTCGCGGCCGATCGCGACGTGAAGGCGTTTCTGTTCGCCAGCATGTACAGGCATCCATCAGTGAGGGCGGTGCGCGACAAGGCCGACGCGATCGTGCGGCGCCTGTTCGCCGCCTACCTGGCCGATCCGTCGGCCATGCCGCCGGACTGGACGGCGAAGGCGGAGCAGGGGGAACGGGCGCGCGCGGTCGCCGATTACATCGCGGGAATGACCGACCGTTTCGCCGTCCATGAGAACGCCCGCCTTTTTGACGGCCCGTTGGACTTGCGCTAGACGCGCGGCTCTTCGAGCGCGGCGAAACGGATGAACATTTTTGCGGACTTCCAGGCGCGGGTGGCGGCGCTGATTGAAAAGCGGATCGCCGCGGGCGAACTGCCGGACGGCCTCGATCTCGGCCGCTTCCTGGTCGAGCCGCCGCGCGATCCGACCCATGGCGATCTGTCGACCAATGCGGCGATGGTTTTCGCTCGCGAAGCAAAGGCGGCCGGCTCGAGCCCCCGCGCGCTCGCCGAACGGCTGGCGGCCGACCTCGCGCGCGAGCCGGATGTCCTCAAGGCGGAGGCCGCAGGGCCAGGATTCATCAATATCGTCCTCCACCCGGAGGTTTACGAGAAAGTCCTGAGAGCGGTTCTCACCGAAGGCGCAGCTTTCGGCGCGGGCGCGCCCAGCGCTGCGGGGCCAGTGAACGTCGAGTACGTCAGCGCCAACCCGACCGGGCCGATGCATGTCGGCCACGCGCGCGGAGCCGTGTTCGGCGACGCGCTCGCCAGCCTTCTGATCTTCGCCGGCCGCGCGGCGACGCGTGAATATTACATAAACGACGCGGGAGCCCAGGTCGACGTGCTGGCCCGCTCGGCTTTCCTTCGCTACCGCGAAGCGCTCGGAGAAGAAGTGGGGCCGGTTCCCGACGGGCTCTATCCCGGAGATTACCTCAAAGCCGTCGGAGCGGCGCTGGCGGGCGAGTTCGGCGGCTCGCTGAAAGGCAAGCCGGAGTCGGAATGGCTGCCCGTCGTGCGCAAACGCGCCGCAGAGGCCATGATGGCGACGATTCGCGACGATCTCGCGGCGCTCAACATCACGCACGAGGTCTTCGCCTCGGAGCGGGAGCTGACGGGCGCGGACGGAGGGCCGGACCATGTGCGGGAAGCGATCGACTGGTTGCGGGCGAAGGGCCTCGTCTATGAGGGCCGCCTGCCGCCGCCCAAAGGCGCGCCCGCCGAGGACTGGGAGGATCGCGAGCAGACGCTGTTCGGCTCGACCCGGTTCGGCGACGACGTCGACCGCCCGCTGGTCAAGTCGGACGGCTCCTACACCTATTTCGCCAGCGACATCGCCTATCACAAGACCAAGATCGACCGCGGCTTTCTCGATCTCGTCGACGTCTGGGGCGCGGATCACGCGGGCTATGTCAGGCGCATGCAGGCGGCGGTGGCCGCCCTCTCCGACAACGAAGCCAGGCTCGAGGTGCGCCTCTGCCAGCTCGTCCGCCTCATGCGGGAGGGCGAGCCGGTCAAAATGTCGAAGCGGTCCGGGGACTTCGTGACGCTTCGGGAAGTCGTGGACGAAGTGGGCCCGGACGCCGTCCGCTTCATCATGCTGATGCGCAGGAACGACGCTCCGCTCGACTTCGACCTCGCGAAAGTGATCGAGCAGAGCCAGGACAATCCGGTGTTCTACGTTCAATACGCCCACGCTCGGGTCCGCAGCGTTCTCAGGCAGGGGAAGGCGGCCTTTGCCGACTTCGACCTCGATCCGCATGCCCTTGCCGCCGCCGACGCGTCGCTGCTGACCGACCAGGGCGAGAGGGACCTGATTCGCGCCATGGCGCAATTTCCGCGAGTCGTTCTCCAGGCTGCGGAGGTCCACGAGCCGCACAGGATCGCATTCTACGCCCATGACCTTGCGACACGGTTCCACGCCCACTGGAATCGAGGAAAAGATCTGCGCGATTTGCGTTTCATTAACGAAATGAATCGAAACCTTTCCTACGCGCGCCTGGGTTTGGTGGCGGCGGTCGGCCTCGTTTTGGCCTCCGCGCTGACAATTTTGGGGGTTAGCGCCCCCGAAGAAATGCGTTAGCGGATTGCTGCGGTGGAATTGACGCGAATCAGTCGCGTCAAGTGGTGTTTCGCGTCAGATGAGGGCGATATGAGCGTTTCCGGATCTCGAGCGGCTGCAGACTTCAATCTTGACGAATTCGAGCGCCGTTTGCGCGCTGCCGGCTCCCTCCCGACGGGCGCCGAGGATCCTTTGCTCGAACTGGCGCGCCTCGTCGAGTCGGCGAAGTCGCAGCCCTCGGTCCGCACGGCGGCTGAGCCGACCAAGGCGGCTCAGGCCCGCTTTCTCGAAGAGGGGGCGCTCAGACCGGCGTTGGAGGACGCGGAGTTCCCCGAGGAGGCGACTGACGACGAGGAGGCCCCTGAAGGGCCGGTCTATCGCGATTACGACGTCGCCGATCGCGCTCCTACGGAACCCTCTGCGAAGGGGCGCACATTCGGCCGGACAGCGAGGATCTCGGCTCTGGCCGTCGCGGGCGTCGCCATGATCGGAGCGGTCGTGGCGCTCAAGGGCGCCGGGCACGTGCCGGGCCTCTCCGGGCAAGCGCCCTTCATTGCCGCGGCTCAGGGCCCGGTCAAGGTGGCGCCGCCCAGCGACGAGGCCGTCTCCGCTCCGAATGAAACCGGCTCCAGCCTGTTGAAGGACAACAGCCAATCCGCTCACGCCAAGGTGGTCGCGTCCCAGGAGCAGCCCGTCGACCTGAGCGCGCTGGCGTCCACCGGGTCGTCCGCGCTCGCCGCGACGGTTCCAGCTGTAGCCGAAGCCTCCGGCGGGACTGCAGTTCAGGGGACGGTCGACACGCCTGTCGTCGTACCCGCCCCGGCGCCTCGGCCGGCTCCGCCGTCGCAGTTTCCGGATCCAAAGCCGGTGAGGACGGTGTCGTTGAGGCCTGACGGCACGCTGATCCCGACGCCGGCCGCGCCACCGGCCGACGGGACCCAAGCCGCGCCTCTGGCCGACGCGAGCCAGACCGCGCCTTTGGCCGAGCCGAGCCGATCCGCGCCGCCGGCCGACGCGCCGAAGCCGGCTGCGAAGGCCGCGCCCAAGGCGACGAGCGCCGCCGCGCAGCCCTCGACGCCGCGGCTCCAATTGCCGACCAAGCTTTCAGGAAAGTCGCCCGCGCGCGTGGCCGTCGCCAAGATGGACACGACGGCGCCGGCCTCGGTCGCCGAAGCGAACGAACCGCTTCAGCTCGGACCGAAGCCGGCGAAGGCTGGGAAGGGCGCGAAGGCTGAGGTCGCCGCTGCCGAACCGGCGGCGCCCTCGGCGCCGGCGCAGACAGCTGATTCCGTCCCCGCGACGAAGTCCACGGGTTGGGCCGTCCAGTTCGCCGCTCCGGGCTCGGAAGGCGTGGCGAATAGCGAGATGGAGCGCCTCAACGCCAAATATGCGTCGGATCTCAATGGTTCGACCATCGGCGTGCACAAGGCGACCGGAAAAGGCGGGGCGATCTATCGTTTGCGTGTCGTGGACCTGTCGAAAGCCGACGCGGCCGCATTGTGCGCGCGTGTGAAGGGCGACGGAGGAAGCTGCTTCATCGCCAGGTGAGCGAAGCGCCCATCCGCAAACTCGGGATCGACCGGAGAGCATCGATGCCGAAGGCGTTCATCTGCGGCTGCTCGGCTCTGGCGCTCAATTCGGACGAGCGGTCCTTTCTCCGGGAGCACCAGCCCTGGGGCCTCATCCTGTTCAAGCGCAACGTCGGCGACCGCGATCAGCTTCGGGCGCTGATCCAGGCCTTTCGCGCCTGCGTCGGCCGGCCGGACGCCCCCGTCCTCATCGACCAGGAAGGGGGGAGGGTCCAGCGGATGGGGCCGCCGCACTGGCGAGCCTACCCCTCGGCAGCCGCCATTGAAGCGGGTCTGCCGCCGGCCGAAGCGGAGGCGGCGGCCCGGCTGATTGCGCGCCTGATCGCCGACGATCTCGGCGAAGTGGGGATCTCGGTCGACTGCGCGCCCGTGCTCGACGTCGCGGAGCCGGAGACCCACGCCGCCATCGGGTCGCGGGCCTATTCAGAGGACCCGGCGCGCGTCGCCGTGATGGGCAGGGCTTTCGCCAGGGGGCTTCTCGCCGGCGGGATTCTTCCGGTCGTCAAGCATATGCCGGGGCATGGCCGGGCGCGCTCGGACAGCCACTGCGAGCTTCCCGTGGTTCGGGCTTCGCGGGAAGATCTGAAGCGGGATTTCGCGCCGTTCGCGGCGCTCAGAGACTTGCCGATGGCGATGACGGCCCATGTCGTCTATAGCGCGCTCGACCCCGAGCGGCCGGCGACGGCGTCGCCCGCAGTCGTCCGCGACATCATGCGCGGCGAGATCGGTTACGACGGCCTGATCATGAGCGACGACGTGTCGATGAAAGCCTTGCGCGGCGCCTATGAGGAGCGGAGCCGGGCCATCTTCGATGCAGGCCTCGATCTGGTTCTCCACTGCAACGGCGATCCCGAGGAGGCGAAAGCGGTCGCCGCTGCAGCCCCGGAACTCGCCGGCGAGGCTCTGCGCCGCGCCGAGGCGGCTCTGGCCGTGCGCCCAGAGCCCGAGGCGTTCGATCGGGGGGAGGCGGAGGCGAAGCTCGCCGCGATCTCGGAGCGTCTTTCCGCCAGCTGAGCCGGCGCTCGCCGCGCCTATTCTCCTGGCCTCCCGCGGCGAGGTGCGCATCTGCTGTCGCCCAAGCGATCTCAAGAGGTTGGGCGCGCCGGCGGACCCGCGAGGGGAGAAGCATCCGCGCTCCTTGCCTTGACGGGCCACGACACAGACAAGCGCGACGCGGGAGCGCGATCCGCGTACGGACGCGCAGTGAGGCTGGACATTGGGTTCGATCTTCGTTGAGTTCAAGGCGCCATAGCCGCCGCTCTTTGTACACAGTCTGTTCCGAGGCGAAGCGGCGCGGTCTGCGCAGATGACATCCTCGACGCTCGTTTCATGCTTTGATGGTGTGGCAGCGGGCCGCCGAGCTGCGCGGAAGGCGGCGCCATGACCCGATGCGGGGAATCGGGCCGGGAGGTCGAATAGCGTCGGGGCGGCAGGGGTCGATTTCGGCCAGCTCGAGTTTTGGGAGGAGCGAATGTCTACGATCAATCCCGCACTGTTCGACGTTTCCGGGAATTTGGCTCGAGGATGGCGGAACCGTAGGCAATAGCGCGGGCGCGAGGATCACCGGAGCCAACGCCGGCCTCTATGCGACAGGCGCCGCTGGGACCCGTGACAAGCTCAGGCTCGATCACGGGCCAGAACGGATTCGGCCTGTCGCCAATGGCAGGCGGAAGCGTCAACAGCGAGAGCACGGGCCTCGTCGTAGGCGTCGGAGAAGGGACGCTACGCACGGGCGCCGAGGAAGTGGTCGATCGTCTCGAAAAACCGGGCGACCGAGATGGGCTTCGACAAATAGGCCTCGCAGCCGCCCCGCAGAATTTTCTCCTCGTCGCCTTTCATGGCGAAGGCGGTGATCGCGACGACGGGAATGGCGCGCAGCTCTTCGTCGTCCTTCAGCCACTGCGTGACCTCGAGGCCGGACACCTCCGGCAGCTGGATGTCCATGAGAATGAGGTCCGGCCTGTATTTCCGTGCGAGCTCCACGGCCTCGATGCCGCTCCGGGTCTGCACGATGCGATGGCCGCGGGTCTCGACGAGATCGTTGAAGAGCTTCATGTTGAGCTCGTTGTCCTCGACGATGAGCACGGTCTTTTGCATGGGCTCGTCCCTCCGCGCCGGGGCAATTTTGGTCTGGCCCGGACACTAGCGCCGAGCGCTCGACGAAGGGAGAATCGCCACCATGCGCCGCCCGCCGAAAGCCCCTTTATCCACAGACCGCTCGGAAGGCGAATCGATGGCGATTTCCGCCCTGACGTTTCTGGCTGAGGACGCCGGCCGGATCGAAAGGTTTCTTTCCATCACCGGTCTTCGGCCCGGCGCCTTGAGAGAGGCGGCGGCCGGCCCCGGCTTCCTTCGCGGCGTCCTCGAATATCTGGTGGGGAACGAGCCGCTTCTCGTTGAGTTCGCGGCCGAGGCGGGTCTCGATCCAGGCGAGATCGTCCGCGCGCTGGAGCGGCTCGAAGGCCCTCGCCCTCTCAGGGAGCCTTGACGCTCGGACGCTTCCCCGAGCCGGGCTATTTCGCGCAAGTCGACGACGGCAAGATTTCCAGCTTCCGAAGGCGCGCCCGCAGCGCGAAGTTCCCGTAATCGAGCTTCAGGGTGCCCGACACGCCGTTTTCATAGAGATCGAAGGACAGCGTGTATTCCGGCGAAGAATCCTTGGAGGACTCGTCGAAGTAGGAGACGACGACCGGCCAGCGTCGCACTCCCTTCAGATCCGCCGCAATCTCGGCGTCGTCGCTCGGCCTGGTTGCTTCCTTTCCGACCACCGACATCGTCGCATAGATCTTCGCCCCGGTGTCGGAGCCGTCGTAGACCCTCGCCTGGATCGCGCCGCCGCCGTGCTTGGCGGCCTCGATCAGCTTTTCGATGTGCTGGGTCGGAAACAGCACGTCGTGACCGAAATCGAGCGTCTTCGGCGCCGGCTTCGTCAGGACGACGCGCATGTCGTCATCCGGATTGCGGGTCGCGGTTCCGGAGATCGGCGGGGTGTCCTGCGGGCCCTTCGAATCGACCTCGAAACGCATCGATTTGCCGTCCGCGGCCTCGAACGACATGGCGCGGACGTCCATCGAAAGCGGCCCGCCCTCGCTGCGCTCCATCTGCGTCATCTGGCGGAAATTCGACGCATAGCCCTCGCAGGCCGAACCGTGGAACTCATAGGCGATCAAACCGCGGGCGGCGATCGGGGCCTGCGCCGAGCCTGCCGGGGGCGACGAGGGCTCGACGAGAGAGAGCTCGTATGCGGCGCGATGCGAGACAAGGGGAACGATCGTGGAAGGGCCGGCGAACGCTCCGGTTGGAAGCAGAAGGAGGCCGAGCGCGCTCAGGCCGAATTTGAAGACCATGTTCGCTCCGTATTCGGAAAGCCACGCCGAATGCCTTGCGTTTTCGGCGCTTTCGTGACGGGCGCCGGCATTCGCCTCTACGGGTGGTCGTCCGGCGATACCGGCCCCCAGACCTGCTCGAGCGGCTCGGGCGCATCGAGCGGATCCTCATCCGCCCGCAGCGCGGGCTGGTCGTTCGGTTGAGGGACGCCGTAGCCTGCCGGCAGCTTGCCGTCAAACAGGCCCGCCGCCTGCAATTCGTCGAGACCGGGCAGGTCGCTGATCGCGTCGAGGCCGAACTGAATGAGGAATTCGGCCGTCGTGCCGTAGGTGATGGGCCGGCCGGGCGCCTTGCGCCGACCTCGCATGCGCACCCAGCCCGCCTCCATCAAGATGTCCAGCGCGCCTTTCGACACGGCGACGCCGCGGATTTCTTCGATGTCGGCGCGCGTCACGGGCTGATGATAGGCGACGATGGCGAGCGTCTCGACGGCCGCTCGGGATAGCTTGCGCCTTTCTTCCCCCTCGCGCGCCAGGAGCCATGAAAGGTCGTCGGCGGTGCGGAACGTCCACCGCCGGGCGACTCGTACGAGATTGACGCCGCGCGCAGCGTAGAGCTGCCGCAATTCCTCCATGACCGCGGCGACGTCCGCTCCGTCGGAGAGTCGCGCGGCGATCGACGATTCCTCGAGCGGCTCCGCAGACGCGAACACCATCGCTTCGGCGATCCGCAGGTCCTCCGCGCCCGGGCGCGGCGCGATCGCGTCGAACAATTGGGCGACGTTGGTCCCGACTGTCATCCGGCCCATGGCTCACCTCGTTTGGCAGCGGGAGGGGGAGGGATCACGCAGCGACGCCTTCGGCGGGTTGCGAGGCGGCGCGGATGAAGATCGGCGCGAAGGTCTTCTCCTGGCGAAGCTCGATCATGCCTTCGCGCACCAATTCGAGCGACGCCGAGAAGGTGGAGGCGCGGGCGCTACGGCGCATCCCGGGATCGAGGCAGGCCTCGAGAAGCCATTCGTCGAACGCGGTCCAGTCGCGGCTGCCGCCGATCAGCCGCGCCAAAGCCTCTCGCGCGTCGGCGAGCGACCAGACCTCGCGCGCCTTGAAGCGCACCCGGGCGCGGGCGTGCCTTTGCGCCTGCCGGGCGTAGGCGCTGAGGAGATCATAAAGATTCGCCTCGTAAACGGAACGGCGGGCGATCTGCACCGTCTCGGGCGCGCCGCGGGCGAAAAAGTCGCGTCCGAGGCGCGGACGGTCGACAAGGAGCTTCGCCGCCTTGCGGATGGCTTCGAGTTTGCGCAGACGCTGCGCCAGCGCGTCCGCGAGATCGGACGCGTCGGGCTCCGCCGCTCGAGAGGGAGCAGGAAGGAGCAGGCGGGACTTCAAAAAGGCCAGCCAGGCCGCCATCACCAGGTAGTCGGCCGCGAGCTCCAGCCTCAGCTCGCGCGCCGCCTCGATGAAAAGCAGGTACTGCTCGGCGAGCGCGAGGACGGAAATCCGCGCGAGATCCACCTTCTGCCGCCGGGCGAGCTCGAGAAGCAGATCGAGCGGACCCTCGAAACCCTCGAGATCGACGGTGAAGGCCGGCTCGCCGGAAGCTGCCTCGCCGCCGAAATCGCTAGGAAAATCCAGTGCTCCCGGCACGAATCACCTCGTCTCGGACACGGGTCCTGTCTGGCGCCGCCCCGAGAACGGGGCAAGGGGCCGCGGGTCGACGCCAACAGGCCCGTGATCCGGCTCGCCCATAAGCAAACGGAGTTAACGTCCGATGAAGCCGGCCTCAGGCCCAAGCGGGTCCGCTTTTGTCCAGGCGAGATGTCAGAAGTAAGGACAATGAAATCATTTTGGGATGCAATAGCGGCTCGGTCGGGGTCGGGGACCCCGGCCGTAGAACGCCTCGTGGGGAGTTCGGTTTTAGCCGCACCTCCGGAGCGCCCCGCTGGGCGGGCCGGCTGGAGCGAGAGCGCGGAATCGTTCGCGCGCGTTCCGCCGGCCGCTTTCGCGGGATCGCTCAGTAGCGCCTGAAAAGGCTGACCATCTTGCCCTGCACCTTGACGCGGTCCGGCCCGAAGATCCGCGTCTCATAGGCCGGGTTGGCCGCCTCGAGCGCGATCGAGGCGCCCCGCTTGCGCAGGCGCTTGAGCGTCGCCTCTTCGTCGTCGATCAGGGCCACGATGATGTCGCCGGTGTCGGCTGTCTCCTGCTTGCGGATGATCACCATGTCGTTCTCGAAGATCCCGGCCTCGATCATCGAATCGCCGCGAATCTCGAGCGCGAAATGGTCGCCGCTTCCGAGGAAATTGGGCGGCATGGCGATGGTGTCCATCGGCGTCTGAATCGCCGAAATCGGCGTGCCGGCGGCGATACGGCCCATCAGCGGGACCATGGCCGGAGGCTCGGCCCCGCCCTCGCGTGCTGGCGCGGGAGCCGAAGGCGGCGTTCGCAGCCGCCCGAGATTGCCGTTGATGACGCTGGGGGAGAATTTCTGCGGCCGCGGCGCAGACACCGTCGCCGATTCCGGCAGCCTCAACACCTCGATCGCGCGAGCGCGATTCGGCAGGCGCCGAATGAAGCCGCGTTCCTCGAGCGCCATGATGAGCCGGTGGATGCCCGACTTCGAGCGCAGGTCCAGCGCCTCCTTCATCTCCTCGAAGGAAGGGGGAACGCCTTCCTCCTGCAGACGCTCGTGAATGAAACGCAACAACTCGCTCTGTTTTCTCGTCAGCATCTTCGCACTCCGCGACCGCCTCGATTCGGGCCCGTCCTGGCCAACCGGCGTCAGAATCACCGGTCGCCTAAAACAAATCACGAACGCAAGCTAGCCGTTCACGCTGTGTTCGGCAAGGGGAATCTTTGGCGACGCGGTGGCGCCGCCACGGCAAAACCCATTTCCGTCGGGCGGGGAACGCCCCGCGGGGCGCGTTCTGACGTCGCGCCTACGGCGGCGTTCTTAATGCGGGGCGAGAGCGAAAGGTTGACCGAAGGGTCGCGCGTTGGGCAAACGAGGTCATTGGCGGCGCGATCGCCGCGCGCGGCGACAAAGGCGGCAAAGGATTCTTTTCGATGACCGAGGTTTTGCCGGGCGCGGCGATGTGGGACGAGCGTTACCGGGCCGAGCAATACGCCTATGGCCTCGAGCCGAACGCGTTCCTCGCCGCGCAGCGCGAGCGGCTCGAGGCCGGCATGCGCGCGTTTGTTCCCGGCGACGGGGAAGGGCGCAACGGCGTGTGGCTCGCTGCGCAGGGGCTTACGGTCGACACCATCGACCTCTCCGTCCATGGGGTGGCCAAGGCGAGGCGGCTTGCAGCGGAGCGCGGCGTCTCGGTCAACGCCGTCCGGGCGGACGCCGGGCAATGGAACTGGCCGGAGGCGCGCTACGACCTCGTCGCCCTGATCTTCCTCCATCTCGCCGAGCCCGAGCGGCGCGCGCTGCACCGCCGGGCGCTCTTTGCGCTGAAACCCGGCGGCCTTCTCGTGCTCGAGGCCTTCCGTCCCGAGCAGATCGAGCGCCAGGCGGCGGGCGCGCGCGGCGGGCCGCGCAATCCGGCGCTGCTCTATCCGCCCGACGCGCTGAGGGCGGATTTCGCCGACGGCGACATCCTGCTTCTCGAGGCGGCCGAGGCGGCCATGGAGGAGGGCCATCTGCACGTCGGGATGAGCGCAGTCGTGCGGGCGCTCGTGCGCCGGCGGTGAGTCGCTGTCATGGCCGGGCTTGGCGACCCGAAAGCGACGAGCGGGCAATCGCAATGGGAGCAAATCCCTGGCAACGTCATGGCCGCCCCCCGACTGTGATCCGGGGGCGGCCATGACGCCAGGAGGGCGCGCCGGATTCGCCGCGATTTCCGACTGTCGCGCCGCCTAGGAAGCTTCGTCCTTCCTGCATTGAAGCGCTCTCGAGCGACAGGAACTCCCCGTGAGCGCGTCCATAGGCGTCGGCGCATTTCCGCGCCGCCCGCCCACCTTTTGAGGAGCATCGGAGGACTTGCGTCCCGCCGATGGCTTTGCGGAAACGGTAGCGCGTTGCGGTTCGGCGGGTAAACCGCAGGCGAAGCTCAATCCGGGAGTCGGAGGTGCGGCAAGCTATAGCTTGAGCGCTCGCGCGATGTCAGGCTTACGGCAGCGTCCGGTTGAATTTCGGGTAGGGTGCAGGTCCGCCGGTGTCGAGCGCCCGACGTTGCTTGGACGAACCAGACGACAGAACTCCGCCCTTCGCGACGGTCCACGAGGGCTGCAATGAAAGCGGGTCATGGGCGGAGAGCGCGCCTAATCGGGTCGCCTCGGGAGGTCCGGAGTGCGCGCCAAGCCGCAATTCCATTGCAAGCGCGAAATAAACTACACCGCCGGAGCTTTCTGACGCGCTAGCGGACCCTATTGAGCGACCGAGCGGGTCCGTGAGCCGTCAAGCGGCGCCCCTTCTGCCGCTCTGATGATCACATCCATATCAAATCCGCAAACATTGGATGGGCCGAGACAGCGTCGCGGGCAATGTCAGGACCGGGGGTGCTGATCGAATTCAGGCAGGCGAACTTCAATATCATTCGCTAGTTCCGCGACCCCAGCCACGCACTTGGCGGCCTTTTCGGCTTCAGCCCTGTCGCTGCGCCGCTTGACGAAGCCAGCAAGTTCGACCGTTCCCTCATTGACGGTGACGGCGAGGTCGGTGGCGTCGATATAGGGCGACCATCGAAGCTCACCCTCTACATCTCGTTTGATGTCTGTATCAGATCTCATGGTTGTCCGCCCTTTTCGTCGGTCAGGGGACGACGTGATGTCCGCCAAATATGATTTCGACGACCATGTCAGCGCAAGGCTTTGGCGTAGCACCTGACCTTCACGTGCATCAAAACCGCTAGATCAACCAGCCACGCCATTAGCTTGAGCGAGCGATCTTCGAAGCTACCAAAGCTTTGGATACGCGCGGGACACGATTGCCGCACTGGAATAGAGGCATGTATTCGCTGCCGTAAATTCGAGAGAAAATGGTGGGGTCTGCGACACCGCGAACCCATATTTCCCAACCCACCAGGTTTTTGGATGCTCCTAATATGCGGTTTTAGCAAGGCGTGTGGCTGATTTTATTTTCAATGGTGGAGAGCAATGCTTGCGTTTCGGTCGAATTCGTTGGGCTGACCACCGATAACAGGAATATAATCTGCGCCAGGCGAAGCTGGCGCGATCCAGCCGGTGGAAATCCCGCGCAGCTAAGAATAACAGTGACGTGAGCATCAATACCTTATTTAGAGCTCGCTCCGACGGGGTATCGCAGGACCTAATTAGTTCGGCGGCGAGGATTGTTCCATTGAGGCGGGCGGCGCGGTTCGAAGCTGAGGGATAAGCGCAATTATGCTCGCGCCACCGTAAAACCCTGGAGGCGACCCCGAACGAGCTTACTAACGAACGAGTCCAATAGCATGTCGATCTGTAATAAAGTTTTACAGCACATTTGTTCTTGAAATGTTCTTGACGGCTGTCGGCATCCATGGCACCTTGCTTCTTGAATCCCGGAAACAGAAGGCGAGATTGGCATGGAGGGAAGCGAGGCTCATGAGCCGGGCAAGCGCCGGCTCAACGCCTATGGCAGGACGATGCGGCGGGGGCGCATTTTCGCCCGGATGCGCGAGGGCTGGGCTTACGATGAGATCGCCCGCGAGGAGGGGGTGACTGCGGAACGCATCCGGCAGATCGTGTCCGAAGTGTTGCGGGAGCGCAAGGTCGACGCCGGCGCCGATCACGCCAAGCTGCAATTGGCGCGCCTCGAGCGGGTGATGCACCTCGCTGGCGAAGCGATCGCGAGGGGCGAGCTCAGAGCGGCTTCGCTTTACCTGAAAGCGCTCGATCGCCTCGACCGCTATCAGAAAGTCGCAGGCGCCATCCAGCACGATGACGACGAGGCGCGCCAGCGTTTGCTCACCAAGCTGAACCAGATCGCCGAGCGGTTGGGGTACGACAAGATCCTGGCCGAGAACGCAAAGATTCTGGCCGAGCACGAAGCCCGCGAGAAGCGGTCTCTGGCGGGGCCGGCGGCCGGCGCCCCCGGACAGGAACCGGCGTCCGATCATGCGTGAGGATGCGCCCAAGCCCGCGATCGCTATTTTTTGGAGTAACTTCCAAGCCCGCTCCGGTGACCTTCAGCGTAGCCGCGATCCTCTCTGTCATCCCCGCGCAAGCCGGGATCCAGAGTCTATGGCGACGAGTTTCCCAGTCGCCGCTTGCGCCCTACGACCCTGGATGCCCGCTTGCGCGGGGCATGACAATGTTGGCAGTTCCTTTTTTTGGCTCGGATCGACCGCAACCCTTTGAAAAACCACAACTTGGGCGAAAGAATCCAAAGGAATCCAAGAAAATCCAAGCCCGTTTTCTTGGTTTGGCTTGGTTCGGCTTGGCTCTACGATCTGGCCCGCTCACGTAATCCGGCGCGCTCACGCTCACGCTCGATCTGCGTCGCCCGCCAATGCCATACGGCCAGGCCGAACAGGATGAGCGCGGTCGCCTGATGGGCGAGCGCGAGGGGGATTGGCACGACGAAGATGAGCGTCGCCACGCCGAGGCCGACCTGAAGAACCGCGACGCCCGCGAGAAGGCAGGCTCGCCGCGCGAGCGCCCGCGGTTCCGAGCGCAGGGCCGCGAGCGCCTGGACGAGCGCGAAGACGAGGACGACGTAGGCGACCATCCGGTGATCGAATTGCGCGGTCGCCGGGTCGTCGAGCATCGAGCGTAGTGAGCCGAAGGCCTCGCCGGGAATGAAACGCGCGCCCATCAGCGGCCAGGTGTTGTAGATGAGGCCGGCGCGCAGGCCGGCGACCAGGGCGCCGAGGCCGAGCTGGACATAGATAAGAGCGGCGAACCCTGCCGCCGACCGCGAAAAGGCGCGCGAGAGGGGCGCGCCCGGCCGGTCGCTCAGGCCCGTCGCAGCGTAGATCAGCGCGGCGAAGGTCGCGGCGGCGATCATCAGGTGCAGCGCCAGGCGCTGCTGGGCGACCTCGGTGCGCTCGCTCAAGCCCGAGCTCACCATCCACCAGCCGACGATCGGCTCGAGCGCCAGGAAGGCGGTGGCGACCGCGACCTGTCGCCCGAGGGCGCCCTTGAATGCGCCTCGCATCCAGAACCAGAGCGCGGGCAGGACGAACGCCGCGCCGACGATGCGCGCAAGCAGCCGGTGGCTCCATTCCCACCAGAAGATGGTCTTGAAGCCCGTAAGCGTCATGTCGGGATTGAGCTCAGCGTATTGCGGGATCTGTTTGTAACGCTCGAACTCCGCCTGCCAGTCGGCCGCGTTCAATGGCGGGACGACCCCGGTAACCGGCTTCCACTGGGTGATCGAGAGGCCCGATTCGGTCAGGCGCGTCGCCCCGCCGACCAGCACCATGGCGAAGACGAGCGCGGCGACGGCGGCGAGCCAGAGGCGGACGCTTGCGCCGGCGCCGAGCCTGAGGGACGGAGCGCGGACGCGCGAAAGGTTGATCGAGACCATCGCGCCCCGTCTACCCTTGTCCGCGCGGCAGGGAAAGGGGCTCGCAGGACGCATCGGAGGGCGCCCGTCCCGGGCGCCTTGGGGCGGCGAGGGGCCGCCCCTCCAGCGCAGCTCTCGCGTGCGGGTGTGCGCGCCTCCACTTGCGCATGGACGGCTTTGAGCTAGTCTGAAATTCAAGTCCCCGATCATCGGGGATGTCGGATGACAATCGAGAAGGAACGATCCATGACGGCGCGTCCCGACCCTACCTTCCACGCATCCGCGAAGCTGGCGATGCAGGCTGCGCCCGAGAAGCACGCCTATACGGTGCTGCTGAGCCCGGACTTCTCGCAGCCCGACGCGCTCGCCGTCGTCGACGTCGACCCCGCCTCGACGGCCTTCGGCAAGATCGTTCACACGGTGATCATGCCCAACAAGGGCGACGAGTTTCACCATTTCGGCTGGAACGCCTGCTCGTCGGCGCTCTCCCCGCTGACCGGCCACGCCTTTCTCGAGCGGCGCTACCTCGTCATCCCCGGCATCCGGTCCTCGCGGATCTATGTCGTCGACACCAAGCCGGACCCGCTGAACGCGAAGATCCACAGGATCATCGAGCCGGAGGAAGTCTTCGCCAAGACCGGCTATTCGCGGCCTCACACCATCCATTGCGGTCCGGAAGGCATTTACGTCTCGACGCTCGGAGGCGCCGGCAAAGACGGCACGGACGGCCCTGCGGGCGTCTTCATCATGGACTGCGAAACGTTCGACGTGATCGGCCGTTACGAATTGGACCGCGGCCCGCAGGACAAGCACTACGACTTCTGGTGGAACCTGCCGCGCGACTACATGGTGTCGAGCGAATGGGGGCTGCCGCCCCAGTTCGAGAACGGCATCGTCCCGGAAGACCTGCTGTCCAACAAGTACGGGCACCGGCTGCATTTCTGGAACCTGCGCGAACGCAGGAACGTGCAGACCATCGATCTCGGCGCCAATCATCAGATGGCGCTGGAAGTGCGCCCCGCGCATGACCCGATCAAGGAATACGGTTTCGTCGGAGTGGTCGTCGACACCAGGAACCTCGAGGCGTCGATTTGGACGTGGTGGCGCGAGGGCGGCGCGTTCCACTGCCGGAAGACGGCGACCATTCCGCCCGAGCCTGCCTCGAAAGACCGGCTGCCGCCGCTGCTTCAGGGCTTCGAGGCCGTGCCGCCGCTTCTGACCGACATCGACTTGTCGCTCGACGACCGCTATCTCTATGCGTCCTGCTGGGGCACGGGCGAGATGCGCCAATACGACGTGTCCGACCCGATGGAGCCGAAGCTCGCCGGCTCCGTCCACATCGGCGGGATCACGCGCAGGACGCCTCACCCCGGCGGCGGCAATTATCTCGGCGGCCCGCAAATGGTCGAGATCAGCCGCGACGGCAAGCGCGTCTACTGGACCAACTCGCTCTACTCGACCTGGGACAACCAGTTCTATCCTCAAGGCGTCCCGGCCGCGATGGTCAAGGCCGATGTCGGCCACGGCGGAGGCCTCACGCTGGATGAAAAATTCTATGTCGAGTTCCCGCAAGGGTACCGGTCCCACCAGATCCGTCTCGGCGGCGGCGACTGCTCGTCGGACTCGTTCTGCTATCCGTCCGTGTGAGCGCGCCGTCCGCCGAGTGGACTGAGACCGGCCTTTGGCTGGCGGTCGTCGCCAGCGGCGTCTATCACGGGCTCAATCCCGGGATGGGGTGGCCGCTTGCGGTCTCCGCCGGGCTCATGGGCCGGGGACGGCGCGACCTGGTCGCCGCGCTCGCGCCGCTCGGCGCCGGCCACTTCCTGGCGATGGCCGGCATCCTGTTGCCCTTCGCGGCGATGACGGCGCTGATCTCCTGGCAATACCAGATCCGCGTCGGCGCGGGACTCCTGGTCATTGCGGGCGGCGTCGCTCTCCTGATCAACCGCCGCCATCCGCGGTTTCTGGCGCGAATCAAGCCGACGCAGCTCGCGCTCTGGTCCTTCGCGGTGGCGATGGCGCACGGCGCGGGCCTGATGCTGCTCCCGATCTATCTCGGCCTCTGCAGCGCGCGCGAACAGGACATCGGCCATCAGGCGGCGGCCGCGCTGATGCGCGGGGACCTCGCAGCGGCGATTGCCGTCTCGCTCGTCCATGCGGCGGCGATGATCATGAGCGGCGGCGCTGTCGCTCTCGCCGTGCACGGATGGCTCGGATTGCAGTTCATCTCGAAGAGCTGGTTCAACCTCGACGTCGTCTGGGCGCTGAGCCTCGTCCTCGTCGGCGCCGTCGGCGTGACGAGCGCGGGGCTCGCCGGCGCTTGATCGCCGTGCAGCATTCCTCATTCAGTCGCCCCGCACCTTCAGCGGAAATCGGGGGGGCGCATCGCGGCGAAAGGCAAGCGACCAGACGCTCGTGTCGACCGACGTTTCAGGGCCGGCTTCGTTCTCTCTTGTAGTCGAACGACTCGTCCCATTCGAGCTTGCCCATCAGCTCGACGAGCCGCTTCTGCTTTCGTCGCGCAATGAATTCCTCGAGCGCTTTTGTGACGGCGGCCTTCTTCGTGCGCTCGCCGCTCACCTTGAGAGCAAGCTCGACGAGCTCGGGATCAATCGCAAGATTCGTCGCCATGTGTGACCCTCTACACAGAGGATAACACCCTGCGGCGAGCCCGCTAAAGCCAAGGCGCGTTATCGGATCTGGGTGACCG
Source organism: Roseiarcus sp. (assembly GCA_035656495.1). Taxonomy (GTDB): domain Bacteria; phylum Pseudomonadota; class Alphaproteobacteria; order Rhizobiales; family Beijerinckiaceae; genus Roseiarcus. The sequence goes on along the minus strand of DASRSL010000080.1, from coordinate 13,905 downwards.
GGCGCGTTGTCCGCTGACATCGCAGCCTCGTTCCTTCTCCCCGCTCGCGGGGAGAAGGTCAGGATGAGGGGCGGGGCGACAAGCCGCGGCGCCAAAATCGCCTCGCCCCTCACCCCGCAAGCGGGGCGAGGGAGTTGCATACCGCCCGCCGCCTTCATGTTCATCAATGCGCGGTTTCACGCTCGGCGGAATCGCCCGGATTTGTCTTGCTTTTTTGCTCCGCCGACGGAAGCTTTCGCCGGCCATGCCGATTCCGACCGCGACCGCAAGTCTCGCCGCGCGAGACGCCGATCCGCCGCTGACGCGGCGCGGCGAGGCGCGCTTCTGGCGCATCTCGATCGCCCTCTTCATCGGCGGCTTCGCCACCTTCGCGCTTCTTTATTGCGTGCAGCCGCTGCTGCCCGCCTTCGCCGGCGCCTTTTCCGTTTCACCGGCCGCGGCGAGCCTGTCGGTGTCGGTGGCGACGGCCGTGCTGGCGGTCGCCATGTTCGGGGCGGGAGCGCTGTCGGACGCCTTGGGGCAAAGAACCGTGATGGCCGCCTCGCTCGCCGCCGCGGGGGCCGCGACTCTCGCCGCGGCCTTTGCGCCAAACTGGCCGGCGCTGATCGCGCTGCGGGCGCTGGCCGGGCTCGCGCTCTCCGGCGTGCCGGCGGTCGCCATGGCCTACCTCGCCGAGGACATGGACCGCTCGGCGATCGGCCTCGCCATGGGCCTCTACATCGCAGGCTCGACCCTCGGCGGCATGGGCGGGCGCCTCGCGGTCGCCGGCATCGCCGATTTCGCCGGCTGGCGCGCCGGAGTGGCGACGATCGGCGCCTTCTCCCTCGTCTGCTCGGCCGCCTTCGCTCTGTCGCTGCCGCCCGAGCGCCGTCCGGCGGCGAAGGCCCAGGCGATCGCCATCCTTCCGGCGATCCGCAGGCACCTCGGCGACCCGGGCCTGCGTTCTCTCTACGCGCTCGCCTTTCTGGTGATGGGCGCCTTCGTCACCACCTACAATTACATCGGCTTTCGCCTGACGGCGCCGCCCTTCTCGCTGAGCCAGACGTCGATCGGCCTCGTCTTCGTCATCTACCTCGTCGGCGCGGTCGCCGCGCCGACCTTCGGCGAGCTCGCCGGGCGCTACGGCCGGCGGCCCGTCATCGGCTTCGCCATCGTGCTGATGCCGCTTGGCGCGCTCGCCACGCTGTCGGACAACCTGTGGATGACGATTTTCGGAGTCGGCCTGGTGACGGCGGGATTCTTCGGCGGGCACTCGGTCGCCTCGAGCTGGGTGGGCTTGCGGGCGGAGTCGGCGCGGGCGCAGGCGAGCGCGCTCTATCTCTTCTTCTACTACCTCGGCTCGAGCCTGGCCGGCTGGCTCGGCGGCTTTGTCCTCGCCCGCGCCGGCTGGCCCGGCGTCGCCGCCTTCGTCGGATCGCTCGCCGCGCTCGCCCTTCTCGTCGCGCTGCGGCTTGCGCGCGTTCCGCCGCCGGCCCATCTGAAGCCGAAATAGGAGCTCGGGCTCGAGATGGAATGGCGCGACGAAGGGCTCGTCATCGGCGTTCGCAGGCACGGCGAGCATTCGGCGATCGTCGAGGCGATGACCCGGTCGCACGGCCGCCACTTGGGGCTCGTGCGCGGCGGGCGCTCGAAGCGCCTCGCGGCGGCGCTGCAGCCCGGCAATTCGCTCGGCCTCGTCTGGCGCGCCCGGCTCGACGAGCATCTCGGCGCCTACGCGATCGAGCCCCTGAACCTGAGGGCCGGGCGGCTGATGGAGAGCGCGCTCGCGCTCGCCGGCGTCAATTATCTCGCGGCGCTGGCGCGGCTCCTGCCTGAGCGGGAGCCGCACGAAGCCGTCTACGAGGCGCTGGCGCTCATCGCCGATCGGCTCGACGACGCCGCGACCGCTCCGCCGCTCGTCGCCCGTTTCGAGGCGCAGATCCTCGTCGAGTGCGGCTTCCGGCTCGACCTTTCTCGCTGCGCGGCGACCGGAACGAGCGAGGGTCTCGCGTATGTCTCGCCCCGCTCCGGCCGGGCGGTGAGCCTCGCCGCCGGCGCGCCGTGGCGCGACCGGCTTCTGCCGCTGCCGGCCTTCCTGCGCGCGGGCGCGCCTCTCGAGGCCCTGCCGAGCGCCGAGGAGATCGCCGACGCATTCCGCACGACCGGCTTCTTTCTCTTGCGCGATCTCTTCGCGACGCGGGGCGAGCCGCTGCCCGACTCCCGCCGCGCCTTTCTGGTGGCGGCGAAGACTTCGTCCGGGTGAACGCCGGCCGGTCAGATCCCGGCGTACCACTCGTAGCCGCGGTCCTCCCAGTACCCGCCGCGGCCGTCATGGAGCCCGGCGAAACTGTCGATCGCCTCGATCCGCATCACGTATTTGGCCATCTTGTAACCGAGCTGGCGCTCGACCCTCAGGCGCAGCGGCGCGCCGTGCTCGACCTTGAGGGGCGCATAGTTCATCTCGTAGGCGAGGATGGTCTGCGGATGAAGGGCGTCGATGAGGTCGATGGTCTCGTAATACCGGTCGTTGTCGTTAGGTGGGTCGTCGAGCGAGTCGGCGCAGAAAAAGGCGATGAAGCGCGCCTGCGGCTTCAGCCCCGCCGCCGCGAGCAATGCGGAGAGTTTTGCGCCTTTCCACTGGCCGATGCAGCTCCAGCCCTCCACGCAATCGTGGCGGGTGATCTGAGAGCGCGACGGCAGCGCGCGCAAATCGGCGAGCGAGAGTTTCATCGGATGTTCGACGAGGCCGCCGACCTCGAGCATCCAGTCGGCGAACCCGCTTCGGCGCAGCGCGACATAGCCCGGATTTTCCGGATCGGTCGACCCGTTCGGCTTGAAATAGGGGGTGATCGCGCCGGGCGGATATTCGCGCGCGAGGGCGCGGCGCGGCGCGAGCAAGGCGCGTTGCGCGGCCTCGGTCAGGGCCTCGGCCCGGTCGAGGACGTTCATCACCGCGGGCGAGCGCGAATCGAGGCTGCATCCGGAAAGCGGGAGCAGGCCGCCCGCCGCCAGGCCGCGCAGGAGCGAGCGTCGGCTCATGAGAAGGGCGCGGCTCATCTGGCTTCCTCCGGAATACGGTAGCGGCCGGTGATCATCGAGCGCATGTTGTTGAAGACGCCGGACAGCAGCACCATCACGATGTGCACGGCGACGAAGGCGACGAGATAGGACGCCATGACGAAATGCACGGTCCGCGCCGATTGGCGTCCGTGGAACAGCGGAACGAGCCAGGGGAAGGCGGAGTCAATCGCCGGAGACATCGTCAGCCCCGCCAGCACGAGCACGGCAAAGGCGATCACAACGCTGAGATAGGCGAGCTTCTGCAGCACGTTGTAGCGCAGCGCCGCGTCCCCCCTGGGAAAGCGCAGCCGCGCGTGATCGAGAACAGTGCGCGGGATCGCCTTGAGGTCGGAGCGAGTCGGCAGGAGATCGCGCAGATGGCGCCCGATGAGGAGGTTTCCGACATAGACGAGCCCGTTGAGGACGAGCAGCCAGGCGAAGAAGAAGTGCCACCGCCTCCCCATCGCCAGATCCTGCTCGGCCGGGAGGGTCGCCCAAGCCGGAAAGCCGCGCTCCTCCATCTCGCCGTCGGGGCCCGGCGAGGCGCCGAAAACACCGGTCGTGTCGAAGGATCGCCCGAACAGCGTCGTCACGCCGGTCAGGGAGCCGTCATCGTTCTGGCGGGCGGAAAACGAGAAGAACGGGTTCTTGAACTGGGTCGCCTGGCCCCAGCTTAAGCCCGGACGGGCGTTGAAGATCTGCAGCCCGCTCATCAGCAGCATGAAAAAGCAGAGCGCGTTGACCCAATGGCAGACGCGCACCAAACCCGAATGCCGGACGACGACGCGCGGGACGGCGACCGTCCGCGCCGGGGATGTCGAGGAGATGGACGCCATGCGATGGTCTCCGCTGAGAGCGGCGCTCATACGGTCTACGGACGCGCGCGGCGAACGTTTCGCGTCGGGCGCGCTTTAAGGACGCATTGGCGGTTTTTTTGGGCCGGGCGGGCCTGCTCAGGGCGGCGGGCCGGCTATTGGGCTGGCAGGGCCTCGCCCTTTGAGCCGCCCCGGCGGTTCCGCCTTGACAATCGGTCCCGAATCGGTGGAACGCCCGGCCCGAGGTCGACGTTGTTCCTCGGCCCAGTCGGGCGGGAGAAACAGCGAGGATGATCGAGCAGGGGCGCGACCCTTCGTCGGACGGCGCGGAGCGCGAGGCAGGCGCTTGGCGGTGGGTTCCAGTGAGCTCGTCCGGCGTGATCGGGATTGATCCGCCGATCGGCGCCGGGGATAAGAAGGGGGGCGATCTGAACAAGCTGCTGGTCCTGCTCGTCGCCGTAACGCTCGCCTGCGGCGTCGCCGCCGGAGTGACCATGAACCTTGCGCCCGCCTACGCGGACGGTTCCGGCGACGGCTATTAGCGGCGGCTTGATCCAGGCCGGGCCGTCCCTTGGGGTCGCTGCCTAGCTCGCCACAAAGAGCAGCGAGCGCGGGCTCGTTTCGAGCAGATGGTTGGCCGTTTCGCCGAACAGCATCGCATCGCTCGGGCGAATCGTTACGCCGAGCACGATCAGCGTCGCGCCCGCCCTCGCGGCCTCGGAAAGAATCGCTTCCTGCCAGTTGGCCGAAGGGCGGCTCCGCACCCGAATCGGCTGATTGCGACGGTCGGCGATATCGACGACTTCCTTCAGCGCGGCCTCCTCCTGGCTGCTGGCGAGCGCCCGCCGGCGTTGTCGACGGGGTGAGGCGCCAGCAGGCGACGAGACGAACAGCACTTCGAGGTCCGCAGCGGAAGCATGGGCCAGCTCGATTGCGACCTCGGCCGCACGGCGGGTGGTCGGCGCGCCGGTGACCGGCGCGAGAATCCTGAGAGGCGCTCCGGCCGGGTCGCGCTTGTGAACGCCGCGCGCCACCGCGACCGCGACAGGTCCGTTGAAGGAGCGGGCGGAGGCGGCGATCTCGGGATTGAAGCCGCCCGCCGGCATTTGCGCGGGATCGAGCCCGATCACCAGGAAATCGTAGCCCTTCGGCGCTTCCTCGGACAGCGCCTGTTCGGCGGCGAGCTCGCTCGCTCGCGCCTTCACCGCGACGCTCCGCGTTTCGGGGGCGTCGGAGGCGCGCGACTCGCGCGCCTGATCGGCGGCGCTCCTCAGGTCGGAGGCGATTTCGCTCTCTGCTCCGCTCCGACCGCGCGCCGCGGAACGCGACTGGACATGCAGCACGGTGGTCGGCTTGCCCCGCGCGCCGGCGAGAAGGCCGACGGCGCGCGAGGCGAGACGGCCGTTCGGATGATCGCTCGCGGCGAGGAGAAAGCGGTCCATATTGGCGACGAATCCCTTTGCCTCGAAGGCCTCCCTCTCGAGCCGTTCCCTCTCTCCCGGTCTCAGCGGCGTTCGAGCGAGCGTCCAACGGAGCGCCGGCGGCATCGCGCAGGTCGTCAGCGCCGCCATCGTGACGACCATGGCATAGAGGTTCGACGTCAGCGCGCCGGTCGACAGGCCGACGCTCGCCACGATCACCTCGGTCGATCCGCGCGCGTTCATGCCGACGGCGATGGCGAGCGACTCGGCCGCCGACAGGCGCGCCATTGCGCCGCCGAGGAAAGCGCCGAGAAACTTGCCGAGACTGGCGACGAGCACGAGCGCCGCCGTCATGACCAGAGCATCGCGAGACGTCAGACCCGTCAGATTGGCGTTGAGGCCGGCGAGAGCGAAGAAGACGGGCGCGAAAAGTGCTGCGACCATCGCGCGCAGCTGCGCCGAGATGGCCTTGGCCAGAATGGGAGATTGGCCGACGAGGACGCCGGCGATCAGCGCGCCGAGCACGGTCTGAACGCCGAGCGCCTGGGTGACGAGGGCGATCGCGCCCATGATGACGAGGACCAGCGTGAGCGCCATGTATTCGCCGAGGAAGAGGTCGTTGACGAGGCGGATGGCGTTCGCGACCAGGCGGCGGCCGACGGTCAGGCTGCCGATGAGGAACAGCGCGAGCCCGGCGACCGTCCAGCCGATGCGGCCGACGTCGACCGCGCCCTTGCGGACGATGCCCAGGATCGCCGCGATGATGATCCAGCCGAGCGAGTCCTCGACGATCGATGAGGCGACGATGATCTGGCCGAGGTCGCGTCTCTCGAAGTTCATGTCGCGCACCACGCTCGCCACGATCTTGATCGAGGAAATCGACAACGCGACTCCGAGGAAAAGCGCGGTCGCCAATCGATGGCTCTCGTCCGGGATGAGCGTCAAGGGCAGCGCCAGGCCGAGCGCCGCCCCGCACACGAACGGAACCGCGACCCCCGCCAGGGGGATGCTGAGCGCCGGCCAGCCCAGCCTCTGCATCAGCCGGAGGTCGCTCTCCATGCCGGTCAGCACGAGCAGAAGGAGAATGCCGAACTCGCCGAACGCCTGGAGCGCCGCCTTCGCGGCCGGGTCGGGAGGAAAGAGCGCCCGCTCGAGGCCCGGCGAGACGGCCCCCAGGAGGGAGGGTCCCAGCAGAATGCCTGCGACCAGCTGTCCGAGCACCTGGGGCTGGCCGAGCCGCTGCGCGGCCTCGCCGAGGAGGCGCGCCGCGAGCAGAATGACCACGATCGAGACCAGGAAGCCGGATTGGAACGTCATCGCCGCCTTCGAATGGAAGCGCGGGGCGCGCGCCGCGGCCCAACGCGCAAAGAGCATTTGAGTTGCAGATCGTGGGCCGGGCCAGGAAGGGAAGGAGCGCGCTTTCCGATCTGGCCTCGCACTATAGGGGCTCGCGTTGGGAGCTACAAAGCGACAGGGGCGCCAGGCGTTGGCGCGCCCATCTTCGGGAGGCGGTCCTCGCCGCCTCAAAGGCGCGACAGGACCGGCAGTCTCGGCGCGATGGCGTAATTGAGCTGGATCAGGATGATCAGCACGGTCCCGAACGGCACGCTGATCATTCCGACGAACGCGCCCGCCGCATAGAGCGACTGGGCGACGACGATGCGGCGCCGGATGGCGCGCGACACCTCCGCATGCGCATCCTCGCGGAGCAGGTCCGCCCGTTCGGCATAGGCCCAGGTCGCGTAGACGCCGACGCCGAGCATGAGAATGTTCACCCAATAAATGAGGAACGCCGCCCGATAAGTGAAGAAATCGGCAAGCAGGCGCGTCGAGAGCGGCAGCGCGGTGACGAAGGCGAGAAGCAGGAAGTGCAGCCAGGTCAGGTCACGATTCGAACGGGCGAGCTGGCTGAGTTGCGTCTGCTGGCCGAGCCAGAAGATGCCGAGGGTCAGGAGGCTGAGCAGCCAGGGCAGCAGCCGCGGCGCCGATGCGGCGAGCGCGCTGAGCAATTCCGCCTCCGAATGGATGCCGGCGGGGTCAGGACTGCGAAAGTCGAGCACCAACACGGTGGCGGCGAAGGCGAAGACGCCGTCGCTCAGCGCCTCGATGCGGCCGACGTCGCCGCCGGCGATGCGGTTGTAGTGCATGTGCATGGAGCAGAGCTTCAGGCCCGGTGCTCGGACGCGTCAATCCCCTTTGCATTTCGCCGTCGGGACCTCACCGCGCGGTCCGGGCGGCCGCCGCCCTGATCAGACGAGCGATCATCCTATGTATGACGTTGGTCAGCGAAGCCTCCCGAACTGCTCATCGAGCCAGTCGAAGACCCGCCGGTTGAGAAGCGAGCGGTTCCCCATTTCGCAATGTCCGCCCGCGCCCTCGGCGGCGATGAACCGCATCAGAGTCTTTGGGCATGACAGCGCATCGTAGAAGGCGCCGGCGCCGGCCGAAAGAGCGTCATTCTCCGCTTGGGTGATCAAGGTGGGGCAGGAGATGAGTTCGGCGCGTCCCTTCTCCTGTTATCCGCTGAAAACAGGGTCATTTTCCTTCGAATCTCTGCAAATTCCGAGCACAGGGAATCGGTCCGGCTTCGCGTCTTCTCAGAAACAGGCGGCGATTGACGACCGTGCTACGCGGATCGCTTTGCTTGGCTCGTTGCGGCGTCGCGCCGCGCTTCCCGCTCCGCCAGCAGCCGCGCGATATTCGCCCTGAGCTCGGCCACCCCTTCGCCGGTCCGCGCCGAGGTGAACAAAACTTCGGGGAAGGCCGCGACATGCTTGCGCAAAGATTCGAGCGTCGCCGCGACCCGCGCGGCCTGCTCGGCCGCCTTCACCTCGTCGCGCTTGGTCAGCGCCACCGCGTAGGAGACGGCCGCGGCGTCGAGCAGCCGCATCGTCTCGCGATCGCTCTCCTTGAGCCCATGCCGCCCGTCGACGAGCAGGAAGACCCTGAGCAGCGTCGGCCGGCCGCGCAGATAGTCGCGCACGAGCTCACCCCAGGAGGCGGACTTCGCCTTGGAGACGGCGGCGTAGCCGTAGCCCGGCATGTCGACCAACCTCGCGCGCCCATGAAGGTCGAAGAAGATGAGCTCCTGCGTGCGCCCGGGCGTGTGCGAGGTGCGGGCGAGGCCGTTGCGGCCGGTCAGCGCGTTGATGAGCGAGGACTTGCCCACGTTCGAGCGGCCGGCGAAGGCGACCTCGGGCAGGGCCGCGGGCGGCAGGCCGTCGGGGCGGGCCGCGGCGAACACGAAATCGCAGGGGCGGGCGAACAGCTTTCGCCCGGCCTCCGCCCAGTCCGGCGCGGCGGCCGCCTCGTTCATCCGCTGCGCGCCTTCGCCGCCGGTCTCGCGAACATCTTGATGAGGTTGTCCCACAGCTCGACCTTCACCCCGGCCCGTCGCATGATGAAGTATTGCTGGATGACCGTCAACGTGTTGTTCCACGTCCAGTAGATGACGAGTCCGACCGGGAACGTTCCTAGCATGAAGGTGAAGATCACCGGCATCCAGGCGAACATCGACTTCTGTACCGGGTCGGCGGGCTCCGGGTTCATCTTCATCTGGAAAAACATCGACACGCCCATGACGAGCGGCCAGATGCCGAGATGGAGGAAATGGCCGATCATCGGCACGGCGGTGGGCTCCCAGGGGACGAGCCCGAACAGGGTGAACACGTTGGTCGGATCCTGCGCGGAGAGGTCCCTGATCCAGCCGAAGAACGGCGCGTGCCGCATCTCGATGGTGATGAAGAGAACCTTGTAGAGCGCGAAGAACACCGGAATCTGGATCACCATCGGCAGGCAGCCCGCGACGGGGTTGACCCCCTCCCGCTTGAAGAGCTCCATCTGCTCCTGCTGCTGCTTCGTCTTGTCGTCGGGGTACATCTCCTTGAGAGCGGCGATCTGCGGCTGGACCTTCTTCATCTTCGCCATCGAATTGTAGGAGCGGTTGGCGAGCGGGAAGAAGGCGGCCTTGACCAGGACCGTCACGATCAGGATTGCGACGCCGAAATTGCCGACGAATTTGTAGATCGTGTCGATCAGGAGGAACATCGGCTTGGTGATGAAATAGAACCAGCCCCAGTCGATCATCAGATCAAATTTCTTGATCCCAAGCGTTGTCTTGTAATGGTCGATGGTGCTGACTTCCTTGGCGCCGGCGAAGACGCGCATCGTCGTCTCGACGGACGCCCCGGGCGCGACCGTCTGCTCGGGGCCGACGAAATCGGACTGGTAGTCCACCGGCTGCTCGGATCCGCTCGCCGAGAAGCGCGCCTCGATCGGCGCCGTCTGCGAAGGGATGATCGCCGAGGCCCAGTATTTGTCGGTGAAGCCGAGCCAGCCGCCGTCGCCCTTGTAGGTCAGGGTCTTACCGGGCTCCTTTTCGATCCCCGCGTAAGTGACCTGCTGCACCCCGCCGTCGCCGATCACGCCGACGAGGCCTTCGTGCAGCACGGAATAGCCGGCGACGTTCGGTTTGCCGTGGCGCAGCACGAGTGCGTAGGGCCGCACCGTCGCCGCCGCGTCGCCATCGTTGGCGACCGAGTCGGTGATGGTGAACATGTATTTGTCGTCGACCGCGATGACCCGCTTGAAGACGAGTCCGGCGCCGTTGTTCCAGGTCAGCGTCAGCGGATGCTCGGGCGTCAGCGTCTTTCCGTCGGCGGTCCACACCGTGTCGAGGTTCGGCGTCTTGGCGGCGCCGGCGCCGATATAGCCGGCGGTGGCCCAATAGGCGTCCGGCGCGCCGCTCGGCGAGAGGAGTCGGATCAGCGGACTGTCTTTGCTGATCGTCTCGCGATAGTCCTTGAGCACGAGATCGTCGAGCTTGCCGCCCTTGAGGTTGATCGTTCCGCCGAGGCTCGGCGTGTCGATGGCGACGCGCGGGCTCGCTTTGAGCGCCTCGGCGACCGTCTGGGTCGCGACGGCCCCGGGGGCGGCGGCGGCGGCGCCGGGCGCGGCCACCCCCGCCTGTCGGGGTTGAGCGGCCGGCTGTTCGGCCGGGTGGGTCGTGACCTGCGTCTGGGTCTGCGCCTGGTGCTGGCGCTGGGACATCGGCCCGGCGTAGAAATATTGCCAGGCGGCCATCACAAGGACCGACAGGGCTATGGCGAGAAAGAGGTTTCTCGTGTCCTCGGAGTTCATGGTCGCCTGTTTCTGGCCTTTGCCGATGTCGCAGCCGGGGTCCGGCGGCTGTCTCCTGGGTTGCGCTGGATGGCGCGGAAAGCCTCGCGCACGTCGTCGACGAGCGCGGCGAAGGAACGCCCGAGCGCCTCGCGCCGGGCGATCAGCACGTAATCGTGATCGGCCTCGGCCTCAAGTGGACGCGCGGCGCGCAGCGCTTCCCTCAGCCGGCGGCGGATGCGGTTGCGCACGACCGCGCTGCCGACTTTCCTCGTCACCGTGATGCCGAAGCGTGCGCTCGCCGGGCCGTCGTCGCGCTCTTCGCGGGGGGCCGCCTGCAGGGTGAATGCTTCCGCGGCCCGCCGCCGCCCGCGCGAAACGCGCTGAAACTCGGCCCGCCGCCTCAGCCGGCCGAAGGCCTCGGCCGCGGGGGCCTTCGTTGCGTCCTCGACCAGGAGTTGCGGCTCCATCCATAGCGTCGTATCGGGAGGAAAGATCGCGTAGCGGTCCGCGCCGTTGGCCGGTCCCCGAGATCAGGCGGAAAGCTTCTTGCGGCCGCGGGCGCGGCGCCTGTTCAAAGCCTTGCGCCCGCCGACCGTCGCCATGCGGGCGCGAAAACCGTGCCGCCGCTTGCGAACGAGCTTGCTGGGTTGATAGGTCCGTTTCACGGGTCGGTCTCCAATGGCTTCGGGCGCTTTGAACGCACGCGCCCAGCCCTCGTCGCGACAGTCTCGGGCGGCGAGCCGGGGAAAAACGTTGCGGGCGCTTTCGCGCCGCTTCGAGCGCGGCTTATGCCGCGCGGGGCGCCCGAAGTCAATCGCCGCGCCAGCGCGGATCCGCCTCGATTTTCTACTTATAGGTTATCTTGATTTTCTACTTATAGGTTATTAGGCGGGCGGAGGCCCGCCGCGCCTTACCTGCTCGGGCTGCCGATCTCCTGGCAGTTTCGGCGCCCCTCGGCGAGGCAGTTCTGCAGCTCCCGCATGTGCTCGATCGCGGTGAAGGCCCAATAGGCGAGCAGCGCCAGGATGACGATCGCGATCAATGCGGCGACGTTCGCCCGGCCCCGTCCCCTGTCTCCGTCGTTGTCCTCGGGCGGCCGCCCGCTCACGCAATCAGACTCGACGGCTCGTCGGCGACGGCGCCGAGCGCGGCGATCGCCTTGGCGGCGATGCCCTTCGCGTCGAGCCCGGCGGCAGCGTACATCCGTTCGGGCTTGTCTTGCTCCTGAAAGGCGTCGGGGAGGGTCAGGGTGCGGACCTTGAGCCCGCTGTCGAGCGCGCCCTCGCTGCTCAGCAGCGTCAGCACATGGGCGCCGAATCCACCGCTCGCGCCCTCCTCGACGGTGATCAGCACCTCGTGCCCGGCGGCGAGGCGCAGGATGAGCTCGCGGTCGAGCGGCTTGGCAAAGCGCGCGTCGGCCACGGTGGTCGAAAGCCCGCGCGCCGCCAGCTCCTCGGCCGCCTTGAGCCCCTCGGCGAGACGGACGCCGAGCGTCAGGATGGCGATCTGCGAGCCCTCGCGGAGAATCCGCCCCTTGCCGATCGGCAAGGGCTCGCCGCGCTCCGGCAGGTCGACGCCGACGCCTTCCCCGCGCGGGTAGCGCAGCGCGATCGGGCCTTTGTCGTGCGCGACCGCGGTCGCGACCATGTGGATGAGCTCCGCTTCGTCGGCCGCCGCCATCACCACCATGTTCGGCAGGCAGGCGAGAGCGGCGACGTCGAAGGCGCCCGCGTGCGTCGGGCCGTCGGCCCCGACCAGGCCGGCGCGGTCGACGGCGAAGCGGACGGGGAGATTCTGCACCGCGACGTCGTGCACGACCTGGTCGTAGGCGCGCTGCAGGAAGGTCGAATAGATGGCGCAGAAAGGCTTGAATCCCTCCGCCGCGAGCCCGGCCGAGAAGGTCACTGCGTGCTGTTCGGCGATGCCGACGTCGAAGACGCGCTCGGGAAAAACCTCCTGCATCCGGTCGATCCCCGTGCCCTGGGGCATGGCGGCGGTGACCGCGACGATCCTGTCGTCGCGCCGCGCGGCGTCGACGAGCGCTTCGCCGAACACTTTCGTATAGGCGGGGGCGTTGCCCTTGGGCTTGGCCTGCGCCCCGGTGATGACGTCGAAGGCGGTGACGCCGTGATATTTGTCGTCGGCGGCCTCCGCGGGCGGGTAGCCCTTGCCCTTCTTCGTCACGACATGCACCAGCACCGGCCCGCCATGCATGTCCCGCACGTTCTTGAGGACCGGCAGGAGGTGGTCGAGCTTGTGACCGTCGATCGGCCCCACGTAATAGAAGCCCAGCTCCTCGAAGAGCGTTCCGCCCGTCCAGAAGCCGCGGCCATATTCCTCCGTGCGCTTCGCCTTGTCGTATAGGAATTTCGGCAGATGGCGGGCGAGCTGCTTGGCCACGTCGCGAAAGGAGCGGTAGGTGTGGCTGGTGACGAGCCGCGCCAGATAGGCCGACATCGCCCCGGTCGGCGGGGCGATCGACATGTCGTTGTCGTTGAGGATGACGATGAGGCGCGAGCCCCTCGCGCCGGCGTTGTTCATGGCCTCGTAGGCCATCCCCGCCGACATCGCTCCGTCGCCGATCACCGCAACGACGTTGTTCGTCCGGCGCGACAGGTCGCGTGCGACGGCCATGCCGAGGGCGGCGGAGATCGAGGTCGACGAATGGCCGGCGCCGAAGGCGTCGTATTCGCTTTCCGACCGCTTGGTGAATCCGGACAGGCCGCCGGCCTGGCGCAGCGTGCGGATGCGCGGGCGCCGCCCGGTCAGGATCTTGTGGGGATAGGCCTGATGGCCGACGTCCCAGACGATGCGGTCTGCCGGCGTATTGAACACGTAATGGAGCGCCACCGTCAGCTCGATGACGCCAAGGCCCGCGCCGAGATGGCCGCCGGTCACCGAAACGGCGCTGACCGTCTCGGCGCGCAGCTCCTCGGCGAGCCTCGCGAGCTCGCCTTCGTTCAGCTTGCGCAAGTCGGCTGGCGAGGCGATTTGATCCAACAGCGGCGTTGAAGGTTTCGTCACGTTTTTCCCCGATGCGCGGCGCCCCTATTTCCCCTCCGCCGCGAAACTCTAGCCGTACACCAATCCGAGCGCTCGCGCCAATTGCGTTCCATCAGCGTAGGCGCTGGCGCCCGGCGGGACAACGAAGCGGCGCGGTTTCCGCAGGATCCACCTTTCGCGTCGTCCTCCCGTCGGGCGATGCAGAAGACCGCGGCGAAAGAAAGGCGGAACCAAATCCCGCGATCCTTGTTGTCTAGCATCCCGCGCACGGGCCGCTTCGATCCGCGTGAGGTTCGGAGCCGCTGTCGCGGCGAAGAAAAAGCATTGTTGGTCGGCATAACGCCACGCGACCGAAAAGGGGTAAGTGTGATGCCGCGTTTGACTTTTCTGTCTCATTTCGTGATCTGCCTCGCGGTCGGATCGGCTGTATTCTTTGCTGCGATCAACGGCGTGCCGCAGACGATCTGGGCTGATGACTTGTCGCATATGACGAGCGTCATCGCCCT
>DASRSL010000079.1:0-1559 GCA_035656495.1 Roseiarcus sp. | reverse complement strand
GTGAACAGCACCTGATCGAGCGGGCTCGCGCCATAGAGGCGGCGATACAGCGTCCGCTCCAGCACGACGCCGAGCGCCGCCGGAACGAAAAACGCGAGCGGCAGCGTGACGAGGAAGGGGACGCCCGCCCGGTTCATCAGCAGGGCGGTCACGCAGCCGCCGACCATCGCGAAGGCGCCGTGCGCGAGGTTGATGAAATTCATCAACCCCAGCGTCACCGAGAGCCCGCACGACAAGACGAACAGCAACATGCCGTAAGCGATTCCGTCGAGCAGGATCGTCAACATCGTGGGACCGGCGGGGGCGAAGGCCTTGATTGGCGGCGGCGCGTCAGATCGAAGCGCCGCGGTTGAAGACCCCCTCTCCCGCCCTCGCGGGAGAGGGTTGGGGTGAGGGGCGAGGCAATTACGAAAACCCTCATCCGGCGCTTCGCGCCACCTTCTCCCGCAAGAGCGGGAGAAGGGATTCTCGTCATCGCAGCCTCACTGCTTCGAGGCCTTGTAGGGGTCCTTCACGGCGGGGATCGAGCCGAACTCGACGTTGTAGAGCTGGCCGTCGACCTTTTCGACCTTGCGGAAGTAAATGGTCTGCACGATGTCGCGGGTCTCGGGGTCGATCGAAATCGGTCCGCGCGGGCTCATCCAGCTCGCCCCTTTCATCGCCGCGATCAAGGCGTCGCCGCCGGTCGCGCCCTTGGTCTTTTCGAGCGCCTGGTAGATCAGCGCCATGCCGTCATAGGCGCCCACCGCCATGAAATTGGGGCGCATTCCGCCGTTGGCCTTCTCGAACGCCGCGACGAACGCCTTGTTTTCCGGCGAATCATGCGCGGCGGAATAGTTATGCGCGGTGACGACGCCGAGCGCCGCATCGCCCATCTGGGGCAAGAGATCGTCGTCGGTGACGTCGCCGGTTCCGACCAACTTGATGCCCGACTTGTCGAGGCCCTGCTCGGCGAATTCCTTCATGAAGACGGCGCCGAAGCCGGAGGGTACGAAGACGAACACCGCGTCGGGCGCATCGTCCTTCGCGCGCTGGAGAAACGGCGCGAAATCGGGGTTCTTCAGCGGCACGCGGATCTGCTGCGCGATGACGCCGCCGCCCTTGGTGAAGGTCTGGCTGAACCATTTCTCCGCGTCGATGCCCGGACCGTAATCGGTCACGAGCGTCACCACCTTCTTGATGCCGTTCTTCAGGCACCATTCCGCCATCGGCGCCGCGGATTGCGGCAGCGTGAACGAAGTGCGCACGATATAGGGCGATTTTTCGGTGATCATCGCGGTCCCCGCCGCGCTGACGATTTCCGGGACCTTGGCTTCGGTCGCCACCGGCGCCGCGGCCAGGGCGAGCGGCGTCAGGCCGAAGCCCATCAGGATTTTGGCGTGATCGTTGCCAACCAGTTCCTCCGCGAGGCGCTTGGTTACGTCGGCGGCGCCGGTGTCGTCCTTGACGATCAGCGAGATCTTCTTGCCGGCGACGACGTCGCCGTGCTGCTGGATATAGAGCTCGGCGGCGGCGCGTTCCTGCTTGCCGGTGCTCGCCGAGGGGCCGGTCATCGGCAG
>DASRSL010000078.1:0-10669 GCA_035656495.1 Roseiarcus sp. | reverse complement strand
GGCAGGAGCTTCACGCTGTCGGCGAAGAAGCAGAAGACGAGTTGGTTGACGAAATGCGCCACCGCCTCGCGGTCCGGATTGCGATGCTGAAGCGAGTCGGAAATCGACTGGAACTTGTCGGCCGCCTCCTTGGTCAGCTTGTCGCGGGTGCGGCCGGAGCGCAGCTCTTCCGGGCTGTGAAAAACGGCGCTCAGACGGGCGAGGTTAACCGGGTCGGCGAGCTCTTCGAGGTCGAATTCGTACTTGGCCGGCGCTTCGTTGGTCCAGCGCGTCTCGATGCGGAAGACATGGGTGTCGCAGGCGACATGCAGCGGCGGGTTTTCGAGCGCTGCCGCATAGCGGGTCAATTGTTCAAGCGCCTTATCGAGATCTCGCTTCTTCTTCTTGTATTCCCATGCGAAATAGCCTCTCTTCCACACGTCGGCCCAGCCTTCGCCGCCCCCGGTTTTCGGCGTGCCCTTCTCGAATGCGAAATGCTCGCCGACCGGATCGTCCTCCGCGGGTGTCGGATGATCGAACAGCCGGCAAAGGTCGATGAAGTGCTCCTGCGCGGTCGCGCGCTCGGTCAGCGCGACCGGCTTCCATTTGCGGATGAAATCTTGCGGCGTCATCGGGGAGGGCAGGGGTTCCGCAGAGCGTCCGTCCGCTTAGCACGAGTCGGCGGAGGCTGAGACGGAAGAGGGCGGACAGTCCAACGAAATCGAAGGCGAGGGCGGTCGCTCCAGTCCAGGTCGGAGTCCGGGTGGCGTGAGCGTCCGGCGCAGAGGCGAAAGGCCGACGACCCGGAACCCGGTGGTCAGTTTCCAATGTCCCCAGGGGGTCAATTCCGGATGTCGTGTGACAGACCACGCGGCTTCGCTTGAGCGCTTCGCCGAAGTCTCGTCCTTGCGAATCGACGCTTCGAGCAGCCCGCCGCGCCCCAAAGAAGGGGGCCGGCGCGATCCCTGTTCGTCGCCCACGGCTCGCTGTTCTTTGAAAACAATTCGCTGCTCTTGCGAATAAATTCGCTGCTCGATTTTTGCAATTCGCTGCTTCCTCTTGCCGGCGTGAAGGCTCCGTCACCGGATGATGACGCCACTTCGCTGACTCGCGACAGCGGCCGCGCCCATCGGAGGGATGATCCGCTTGGGGTGACGGGAGGGACCGCGCGCCGCGAACCTTTCTGCGTCATTGTCTTGCGGAATTCTCTTGCGGATGACCGCAAAATTATGGTACATAGAGAGAACAGAGCGCGTTCCTCTCGGAGGGCGCGAGAGCTTGGAGCTGAAGCGAGATATAGCCTATCTAATCTGTCTATTCGCCGTTGGCCGTGAGCAAAATTTCTCCTTCTTGCAGCGGCCAAGGCCTTGAAAAGGCTTGAAATGGCAATGGGCGGCTCTTGCAAAAAGTTGGCATGGATGCGCGGTTGGCGTTGCGTCCTCTTGGAGTCGGCGCCGTACCCTCTTGGCGTGGGCGCTTAAGCGGGACGGAAGCGGCGCCCGGCTCGGATCGGATGGCGCCTGGCCCTCAGGACGCCGGGGGCGGTCCCTCGGCGTCGCGCCATTCGAGCGTGACCACCTTGCCGTTCTCGATCGTCAGCGCGAGCCGCCCGTGCTTGAGATCGAGCGCCCGCTCGCCGAACAGCTTTCGCCGCCAGCCCGCGAGCGCTGGCACGTCGGCCTTGTCGCTCGAGGCGATCGCCTCGAGGTCGTCGACGGTGGCGATCAGCTTGCCGGCGACGCCGCACTCCTCGCTCACCTGTCTTAAGAGCACCTTGAGGAGCTCGACCGTCGGGCCGACGTTGGCCCCGTTGCGGCGCTCGCGCGTGATTTTCGGCAGGGTCTTCGGATCGCGCCTGAGGCCGCGCTCAATCGCCTCGAGGATCTCGCCGCCGGCGCGCGATCGCTCCATCCCGCGCGGGAAGGCGCGCAGATTGGCGAGCTCCTCGACGCTGCGCGGGGCGGCGAGCGACAGCTCGATGAGGACATCGTCCTTGAGCACGCGCGCGCGGGGAACGTCGCGCGCCTGCGCCTCGCTTTCGCGCCATGCGGCGAGCTCCATCAGGACCGCCAGATCGCGCGGCTTGCGCGCCCGGGACTTGTAGCGCTCCCAGGCGCGCTCGGGGTGCTGCTCGTAGGTCGCCGGGGAGGTGAGCACCTTCATCTCGTCGTCGAGCCACGGCTGGCGCCCCGTCGCCTTGAGGCGCTTGCTCAACGTCCGGTAAATCTCGCGCAAATGGGTGACGTCGCCGATGGCGTAGTCGATCTGGGCCTCGGCGAGCGGCCGTCGCGCCCAGTCGGTGAAGCGCGACGACTTGTCGACCGAGACCCGGCAGATCGACTGCGCCAGCTCGCCGTAGGAGACCTGGTCGCCGTAGCCGCACACCATCGCCGCGACCTGGGTGTCGAACAGGGGCGTCGGCAGGACACCGGCGAGCTTCCAGAAGATTTCGAGATCCTGGCGGGCGGCGTGGAACGCCTTGATCACGGCCTCGTCGGCCATCAGCCGCAGGAGCGGCTGGAGGTCGAGCCCCTCGGCGAGCGCGTCGATCGCCACCGCCTCGTCGTCCGAGGCGAGCTGCACCAGGCACAGCACGGGCCAGAAGGTGGTCTCGCGGTGAAATTCGGTGTCGACGGTCACGAAGGGATGGAGCGCCATTCTCAGGCACGCGGCCTCGAGTTCCTCTGTCGTCGTGATGAGCGACACCGGCGAGCCTCGTTCGCGCCGGCTATCCGTCGCCGCGCGGAGGAGCGGGCTTGGCGCGCTCCTTGCGCAGGGGTGGCGGCGCATGGCGCGGCATGCCCAGGCGCTTGTCCAGATAGACGCCCACAACGGACTGCAGGTCGTCGATGCAGTCCTCGAAGAAGTGGTTCGCCTCGGCGATCACCGCATGCTCGATGACGATGCCCTTCTGGGTCTTCAGCTTCTCGATAAGGGCCTGAACCTCCTTCAGCGGCGCGACGCGGTCCTTGTCGCCATGGACGAACAGGCCCGACGACGGACACGGTGCGAGGAAGCTGAAGTCGAAGCGGTTGGCCGGCGGGGCGATGGAGATGAAGCCCTCGATCTCGGGCCGCCGCATGAGGAGCTGCATGCCGATCCACGAGCCGAAGGAGACGCCTGCGATCCAGCAGGCGCGCGCTTCAGGGCTGATCGACTGGGCCCAGTCGAGCGCCGACGCCGCGTCGGAAAGCTCTCCCTGGCCGTGATCGAAGGAGCCCTGCGAGCGGCCCACTCCCCGGAAGTTGAACCGCAGCACGGCGAACCCCCGTTCGGCGAAGTTGTAATAGGTGCTGTAGACAATCTGGTTGTTCATCGTGCCGCCAAACTGCGGGTGCGGGTGAAGCACGATTGCGATCGGGGCGCCGCGCTGCTTTGCGGGGTGAAAGCGGCCTTCCAGCCGACCGGCGGGACCGTTGAAGAAAACCTCGGGCATGCATACTCCAGAACAGCCGGCCGGCCCGCACCTGCGACGAGCCGTCGACCCCGAGCAGGACCGGCTTCGGAGGGCCGGCTTGCGGCGCGTGGCCACGGCGCATATGTCTCTTCTGAGTCGATGGGGCTCGCCTCGGAGGCGCCTCATAGCACGCCAGACGCCCGAGATTGCAAGGAAAAACGGCGGCGCGGATGCAGGGCGGCGTCCGGCCGTTCCGACCGCTTCCGCCGGAGCCTCCATGCCCGCCGACAGACCAACGACAAGGACCTACCTCGACCACAACGCAACGTCGCCGCTTCGTCCGGAGGCGCGCGCGGCTGCGCTCGCCGCAATGGACGCGGGCGGCAACCCGTCCTCGATCCATGCCGAGGGCCGGGCGGCGCGGCTGATCGTCGAGAACGCCCGGGCGGAGATCCGGGGCCTTTGCGGCGCCGCCGCCCGATCGGTCACCTTCGTGTCCAGCGGGACCGAGGCGGCCAATACGGCCCTCAATATCCGCTTCGGCATCGGCCCCAGGGAGGCTGCGCTCGACCGGTTGATCGTTGGCGCCGGCGAGCATCCATGCGTGCTGCGTGGCGGCCGATTTCCCGAATCGGCGGTCGAGGTGGCTCCCCTCCGCGGGGACGGGCGCGTCGACCTCGATTGGGTCGAGGCCGCCTGCCGCAAGCCGGGGCGCGTGCTTCTGGCGCTCCAGGGAGCGAACAACGAGACCGGAATCATCCAACCGGTCGCAGAGGCCGCCGCGCTGGTCCATGCGTCAGACGGACGCGTCTTTTGCGACGCCGTCCAGCTCGCAGGCCGGACGGCCTGCGACGTTTCGGCGCTGGGGGCCGACGCGATTGCGGTGTCGGCGCACAAGATGGGAGGGCCGAAAGGGGCGGGGGCGATCGTCGCGGCGAGCCTCGCGTTCAGCCTCGGCGAGCCGCTGATTCGCGGGGGAGGCCAGGAGCGCGGCGCCCGCGCCGGCACCGAGAACGTCGCGGCGATCGCCGGCTTCGGAGCCGCCGCGCGCGCTTGCCGCCTCTCGGCGGTCGACGAGGAGGCGCGGCTTCTCCGGCTCCGCGACCGTCTTGCCGAGGGCGTGCGCGCAGCGGCGCCGGACGCCGTCGTTTTCGGCGAAACCTCGCCGCGCCTTCCCAACACCCTGTGTTTCGCCGTCCCGTCAATCGAAGCGGCGACTCTGATGATCGCCCTCGACCTCGCCGGCGTGGCGACAAGCTCGGGGTCGGCCTGTTCCTCGGGCAAGGTGACGCCGTCACACGTGCTCCGCGCGATGGGGGTGCGGCCTGAGTTGGCGCGCGGCGCCATCCGATTGAGTCTCGGATGGACGTCGTCGGAAAGCGATGTCGAGTGCTTCGATGACGCCTTCCGCACAGCGCTGAGGCGGATGCGGCGCGGCCGGACGAGCGCTGCGCTGTGATCGAGGGCTGCGGCAAAGCCTTGCGTATCGAGCGTTGCAGGTGTAGATGGCGCGTTCGCCTCCCTTTTTCCCGCACCTTCAAAGGAGTCTTTCATGGCTCGCGTCACCGTCGAGGACTGCATCGACAAGGTCGACAATCGTTTCGACCTCGTTCTCATGGCCAGTCACCGTGCCCGCGCGATCTCTTCCGGCGCTCCGATGAACGTGCCGCGCGACAACGACAAGAATCCGGTGGTCGCCTTGCGCGAGATCGGCGACGGCAAACTCTCGCCCGGCGACTTGCGCGAGGATCTGATCCACGCCCTGCAGAAGCACGTCGAGGTAGACGAGCCGGAGGCAGAGGCGGCGCCGCTCATGGTGAACCCGAACGCCCAGGCCCAGATCGAGCTCGGCGGGGACGCTCAGTTCGACCGGATGACCGAAGAGGATCTGCTGCGCGGCCTCGAAGGCCTGACGCCTCCCCCGGAGCCGGAAGAAGAGGCCGAGTAGGCCTCGCGCAGCCGCATAATCTGCACGGGGCCTCGGCTCCCGTTGCGTCAATCCCGCCGGCTCTCAGGAGTGCGGCGGGATTTTTTTCGCGGCGTGTCCACAGCTACGCTCAAGTTTCGCATGGTCTCTCTACTCTGCGCGTTGCGATTTGCTATCCTAGCGGCCGGGAATCACTCGCAAGGCGAATCGCGGTCGGGGAACAGGCGAGCCTTCCCGACCGCCGGGCGCAAAACGGTTCAAGGACGGCATGGTCGCGCCGTCAACGCGTCGAGTAGGGGGCTGAATTGGCTGAGGAATGCATCAAAACGGCCGGGAGGGCGGAAGTCGCTCTCGAGGACGCCGCCGGCCCCGCAGGGCTCTTCGAAGTCGCGGGCAGGGTCAAATGGTTCGACGTCGCCAAGGGATACGGGTTCATCGTGCCGGACGGGGGCGAGGCGGACGTTCTCATCCATGTGACCGTTTTGCGCCGCGACGGCTTCTCGACTGTCCGCGAAGGCGCACGCGTCGTCGCCGAGGCGCAGCGCGGAGAGCGCGGCCTTCAGGTGTTCAAGGTGATCTCGGTTGCCGAACCGGACGCGGATTACGCTGCGCCGATCGGGCCGGTTCGGACCCGCGCTCAGGCGACCTCCGTCGGCAGCTTCGAAATCGTGATCGTCAAGTGGTTCAACAGGACGCGCGGCTTCGGCTTTCTCAGCCGCGGCGAGGGCACCGAGGACATATTTGTCCATATGGAGACCCTTCGCCGCTATGGCTTTATCGATCCCAGGCCAGGGGACACCATGCTCGCTCGGTTCGGCACCGGGCCCAAGGGGCTGATTGCGGCGGAGGTGCGCCCGCTCGAAGGCTCCCGTTTCGCTCAGCACTGACATCCGAGCGCTCGCTCGCTTGACCTCCCGCTCGCGTTCCTTTTGAAGCTCTAGCCGGGGCTTCTAGCGAACTTGGAGCTGGGGCGATGACGAGGGTTGGAGTTCGGCTTTGGGGTGCGCTTGCTTTGTCGCTGCTTCTGGCCGCCGGGCTCGGCAAGCCCGGAAAGGCCGGCGCAGCCGAGCGCTTGCAGATCGTTACCGCCAGCGGGACGCATGAATATCAGGTCGAAATCGCCGCCGACGACGCAACACGCGAGCACGGGTTGATGAACCGGCGTTACATGCCTTCCGATCGAGGCATGCTGTTCGAGTTCGACCGAGAGGCGCCGGTCAGCTTCTGGATGAAGAACACCTATATCCCGCTCGACATGATCTTCATTTCGCGAGCGGGCGTGGTGACGAACATCGTCGCCGAGGCAGAGCCGTTGTCGGAGCGCGTCATCCCGTCCGGGCCGCCTTGCGCGGCAGTGCTCGAGCTGAACGGCGGCGCGGCGGCGGCGATCGGGCTGAAGGTGGGCGACAAAGTTCGCTATCCCTTCTTCAGGCTCTAGTTCCGGATCAGGCCTCAAAGCCGACTGCGTTGCATCCGCCGCCAGGCTTGCTACATTCGGAGGCGAATACAGCCCGAGGATGATCTTTTGTCCGCAGGGCGATGCCGAGGTTTTCGTTTTGTCCGATACATCCACGTTGGGTCCCGCGGATGGAACCAACGCGCCGTTAGGGAGGCCTCACGTCCTTTTTGGAGGCGGTCGCGCCCCTGCGACTTACGCGGCGTTGGACCTCGGCACCAACAATTGTCGGCTGCTGATCGCCCGGCCGACTGCCGATGGCTTCCGCGTGGTCGACGCCTTTTCCCGCATCGTTCGTCTCGGCGAGGCCCTGTCCCTGACAGGGCGGTTGAGTGAGCCCGCGATCGCCCGCACGGTTGAGGCGCTGCGCATCTGCCGCGACAAGATGGCGATGCGCGGGGTGACGCGGGCGCGCACCATCGCTACCGAAGCCTGCCGATCCGCCGACAACGGATCGGAATTCGTGGACCAGGTGCGCGAGCAACTCGGCCTCGAGTTGGAAATTGTCGACCGCGAGACCGAGGCTCATCTCGCGGCGGCCGGAGTTGGCGATCTCGCGGACAAGGACGCCCGCTCCATTGTCATGTTCGACATCGGCGGCGGCTCGTCGGAAATCATCTGGCTCGGCGTCGAGGAGCGCCGGCGGGCGAGGATTGTCCGCGCGTGGGAATCGATGCGTCTCGGCGTCGTGTCGCTGGCGGAACAATTCGGCGGCGTCGATGTGAGCGACAAGACATTCGCTGCGATGACGGCCGCGGTGTCCGACGCGCTGAGGCCTTTTGTCGACAAGGTCGCCGACGAAACGCGCTGCGGCCGCTTCCACCTCCTCGGCACGTCGGGCACTGTGACAACCGTCGCAGGAGTCCACCTCAATCTGCCTCGCTACGACCGCCGGGCGGTCGACGGATTGTGGCTCGGGCGCAAGGAGGTGGACGAGGCCGTCGCAAGGCTGCGCTCGATGAGCTACGTCGAGCGCGCCGCTAACGCCTGCATCGGACATGAGCGCGCCGATCTGGTGCTGGCCGGCTGCGCAATCCTGGAGGCGATCCGAACGCATTTTCCCGCCGAGCGGCTGCGCATCGCCGACCGGGGCCTGCGCGAGGGAATCCTGAGCCATCTGATGCAGGAGGATGGCGTCGGCGCGCACCGGCGGGAACGCCGCCGATGAGCGGCGGCTCGGGCCGCGAGGGCGGCCGAGCCCTGAAAACGCGGGTGAAGACCGCCCGCAAGCGCACGCTCTCCTCGACCCTGTGGCTCGAGCGCCAGCTGAACGACCCGTACGTTGCACGGGCGAGGCGCGAGGGATACCGGTCGCGCGCCGCCTACAAGCTCCTGGAGATCGACGAGAAGTACAAGCTCTTCAGGCCCGGGCAGCGCATCGTCGACCTCGGCGCGGCGCCGGGAGGCTGGAGCCAGGTCGCCGCGGCCCGGACCGGCGCCAGCCGGGCTGACGGACGCGTGATCGCCATCGATCTCCTCGAGATGGAGCCGATCGATGGGGTCACGTTCAGGACGATGGATTTCCACGGCACCGAGGCGCCGGAGCGGCTCCGCCAATGGCTCGACGGCTCCGCCGACGGGATCCTCTCCGACATGGCCGCCAACGCCACCGGCCACCGCAAAACCGACCATCTGCGCGTCGTGGGCCTCGTCGAGCTGGCGGCCGAGTTCGCCCGCGAGGTCCTCGCGCCCGGCGGCTTCTTCCTCGCCAAAGTGCTGCAGGGCGGGGCCGAGGGTGAACTTCTTGCCCGGCTGAAGCGCGAGTTCGCCGCGGTCCGGCACGTCAAGCCCAAGGCCAGTCGGGCCGACAGCGCCGAGCTCTACCTGCTGGCGACCGGGTTCAGGCGGGCCGCGACGACCCCCGGGGCCTAGGCGGATATACCAGATCTTGCGGGCCGAATCGCCCGAGGCCATACCATTCCCGAGCGCGGGATCAATGTTTTCAAGTCTTTGCGGCGACAAGCGAGCGTCACTCCACGCTCAAAGCCGACCACGTCCGGTGGAGCCGTTCTCCTGTCCGCAGTGTGATCCCCGCGAAGGGGGATCCATGGTCTTGGCGCGGACGCGCACCCCTCGCATCCGTCTCGCCCTTTGGCTCTGGATGCCCGCGTGCGCGGGCATGACAGTCCTCCTCGACGGCCGAAGTGACAGGGTAGGGACTCCGGCAAGAATTGCCCGGCAAAGGGGAGTGTCCCGCTCATGCGACAACGAGACGCGCGTCCCCTCTCCGAGGCGTCGCGAGGGAGACTGGCGGGCTGTTAGGGCTTCGTTAACCGCAACTTCCCATCCTCGCGCCCTGCAACGTCGCGCGGGACGGGATGGAATGGCTACGGTGAGCCTTCAGGAAGCGGCGGAAAGCCTCGGAGCGAGCAAGGCCGACGTCTGGCGCGCCATCCGCGCGGGCAGCCTCTCGGCGCAAAGAACCGGGGATGGCGGCTTCGCCATCGATTCGGACGAGCTTTTTCGCGTCTTCGAGAGGCCCCCGCCTGCACAACCTCCCGTGCAGCCGGACGCGACAACCTCACTGCTCATGCAGCCGGACGCGACAACCTTACCGCCCGTGCAGCCGGACGCGACAGTCTCGCCGGCGTCTGCGCCCGAAACGAGCGCAATGCCGGAAACGGCCGCAATGGACGAAATGGCTGTCGCATTCGCGGCCCTTCAGGCCGAGTTGAGGGGCCTTCTCGGGCCGCTCGCCGGGGCGCCGGCGAGCGAACCACGCCGGGTCGAGAACGAAACGCGCGCCCGGACCGAGCCGCTCGTCGCTTCTCCGGAGCAGCAGCCCCTGCGCGATGATGCGGCCGCAGAAAGGCCGAATGGCGCGATCGACAAGACGAAGGCAGAGCCGCCGATCCCGGCGCCGGCGAGCGAGAAAGACGCCGAGCCGTCGCCGCTCAAGCGGCCGTGGTGGAAGCGCCTCGCAGGCTGAACCCGAATTTGGCTATGACCGCCGGGATCGAGCGCGACTATTGCCGGACTCGACCTCGCGACTCGGCAGGCGACTCAGCCGATCGAGGCGAGCGTGGCTCAGCGGTCGAGCGATTCGAACTTCATCCAGCAGCTTCGCCGTCAAGGCGGTCGCGAACTTCATGACTGAGCGTGAAATTCGCTTTGTTCTGGCGCCTTGCCGCGAGTTCATCTCGCAGGCGCCCCTGTCCCTCGGAAGCAACGCATTCAGAAAGGGCTTTTCGCTTCACCGCCAGGATCGTCATGTCCATCAGATAAAGAATGAGCCCATCGTCGATTCGTGACGCGACTCGACGGATCCTGTCCAATTCGGTTTCAACATTCTCCAGAATATTCAGCGTTGACATCGGATCCCCTTTCGATCGAGCTCTTCAGCCTTCTATGTTGAGGCTAGGCGGAGAACGGGCGAATACCAATAGACAAAATTGTAGAGGCCAAGATCGCAATCGTTTCACATTTCGCTTCTGCCGCGCAGGAAAACGTTATGCAATTACCGGCGGGGACAAATGATAAGAATCATCGACATGTCTTACGCAATGACACGCCTGGTTTTCTTGGAGGAGATCACCTCCATCAAAAGAAAGCCCCGCGTCGGGGAGGAGACGACGCGGGGCCGCCGCGCTTTAGTTCGGGGAGACGGTCAGCGCGCGGTGTCAGGCGCCAAAGTGCCATCGCGTTTCGGCCGCGGCAAGCGACAAATATGTGGAGGTTCGCAGTCGTAACTATCCTCAATCGGTTCATTGCTCATCCAAACCTTTGGATAAATATCCCCCGGCAAAGCCGAGGGCTTTAGGAGGTGAACCGCTCAAAGCGGTAGGACGGGTCGCTGACGCGGCCCGTTGAGCTTGGAGCCGCCTAAAGGCGGCGTTGTCAGCGCCAGAGGTTCAACTGTTCGAGCCTCTGATCCTCCTTCTCTTGATTGCGGATGTAAGTCCGGATGGCG
>DASRSL010000077.1:0-46153 GCA_035656495.1 Roseiarcus sp. | reverse complement strand
CAGAACCTGTTCGTCGCCGCAATGGCGATCCCCAACAAGACCGATCCCTTCCCGAATCTCGCCCGGCGGATCGACCTGCCGGTGCCGTCGGCGTGGCGCGGGCGCCGACCAGGCATGGTGCACCGCTTCAGACGATCGACTCATCATGCTGCTTCCTTCAGGCTGTCGGTCGAAGCGTGGACAAGCGACAGGCGGCAAGTCAATAGGGCAATCGGGAAGGCGCTTTCCTCCCCCCTTGTGGGTCCCAATGGGAGAAGGGGACGCGCGTCCGGCGTTCGCCGCCCAAAATGCGGCGGGCCGACGCCGCAGCATCATCGCTTAGCTGGCGATCGACCTTATGTTGGCGCCTATGGGATCAAGCCCGCGGACAGGCCCAACTCCGATGGGAGAAGGGGCCCGGACCGCAGGCAATTGACTTGTGTGACAAACGCCTTTTTTTCGCACACAGGAGGAGAGCGCATGGCGTCCAATCTCGCGCGGAACAAGGCGACGGCGAAGCCGCGACGGCCGCGGTCGATCGCGCCGCGCGCCGCCGCAGTTCTCGAAGACGCGCGCCGGGCCGGCCTATTGGACGGCGACAAGACCGAGCACCTGAGCTTTCGGGCTCCGCCAGCGCTGGCGGTGCATCCTGGGGCCGCCGGCCTTCGGCCTCAACCGCGAGCTGACGCTTGCGCTCGAAAAGCCGGTGATCGCGCTCGACGGCGCGGCGGACCCTATCGTCGAGCTCATCGACGTGACGGCGCGCGCCAAGGGCGGGCACGTCTGAGTCGGCCCTCTCCCGCTTGCGGGTGAGGGCCTGAGGCTCCCCCTCATCCGGCGCTGCGCGCCACCCCCCGCTCCGCTCGGGGCAGGCTCTTCTCCCGCAAGCGGGAGAAGGGGATGGACTGGCGGAACTATCCTTCGTCGCCCGTGGTTGTCGTTGGCCGCAAGGCCAAACACCAAGGAGCAAGCCATGCCCACACGCAAATCCGCCAATCCCCTCGAGGACCTGTTCACGGAGACGCTGAAGGACATCTATTTCGCCGAGAAGCAGATCCTGCGCGCCCTGCCGAAAATGGCCAAGGAAGCGACGTCTCCCGAGCTCAAGGAGGCGTTCGGGAAGCATCGCGACGAGACGGAGGATCATGTCGAGCGGCTGAACCAGATCTTCGACTCGATGGGCCGCCCCGCCCGCGGCAAGACCTGCGAGGCGATCGTCGGCATCATCGACGAAGCCAAGGAGTTCATGGACGAGTTCAAGGGGGAGGAGCAGGCGCTCGACCCGGCGCTCATCGCCTCCGCCCAGACCGTCGAGCATTACGAGATCGCCCGCTACGGCACGCTGAAGAGCTGGGCGCGCGACCTCGGCATGGGCGACGCCGTCAAGCTGCTCGACCAGACTCTCGAGGAGGAGATCAAGACCGACAAGCTCCTGACCGATCTCGCGGTGAAGAACGTCAACAAGAAGGCCGCGTGACTCACAACACGCGTCCGTCCCGCGCAGTCGACGGCGGCCGGGACCGGCTCGCGGCCGAAGAGCGCCACCTCCGGATCATCGCGATCGGGGGCTCGGCCGGCGCGATCGCCGCCATCATGGAATTCTGCGACTCGCTGACCCCCGGAGTCGCGGCGGCGATCTGCATCGTCATTCACGTCGGCGCGAGCGGGACGAACCGCCTCGCGCACGTAATCGGCGGAAAATGCCCGGTCCCCTTCTCGACTGCGATCGAGGGGCAGACGTTGACGGGCGGCCGGGGCTATGTCGCGCCGGCCGACCGGTGAAGGGCGAATGGCGAATGGCGAAAGGCGCGCATGGCGCCGCGCAGTGCAGTGCGGCCGAGTTCGGCGTTCCGCTCGACACGGCCCCGATGGAGGCGCGCTCGGAAGAGGCGCTGCCGGTCGATCCGGGCAGGTGGCAGTACGAGCCGAAATGGGACGGATTCCGCTGCCTCGCCTTCAAGGAGGGGGAGGCGGTGGAGTTGCGCGCAAAATCCGGCAAGCCGCTCGGCCGCTTCTTTCCGGAGATTCTGGCCCTTCTCGAAGAGCTCCCGTTCGAGCGCTTCGTCGTCGACGGCGAGCTCGTGATCGAGATCGAAGGCAGGCTCTCGTTCGACGCGCTGCAGATGCGCCTTCATCCGGCAGAGAGCCGGATCCGCAAGCTCGCCGCCGAGACGCCGGCTCGGCTCGTCCTTTTCGATATGCTCATGTCCCCGGACCGAGTGGACTTGACCAAGGCGCCGCTCGCCGAACGGCGCCGAGCGCTCGAGGTTTTAGCCAGGAGGGCGGGGCGAAAGGGCCGCCTCCTTATCACACCCGCGACGCGCGACACGCATGAAGCGGAAGGCTGGCTCGAAGGCTACGCCGGGACGGACGGCGTCGTGGCGAAGCGACTCGACCGCCCCTACGAGAGCGGCGAGCGCGCGATGGTCAAGGTCAAGCGGCTGAGAACCGCCGACTGCGTCGTCGGCGGCTTTCGCTACGAGAGCCAGAGCCGCAAGGTCGGCTCGCTCCTCCTCGGCCTCTACGACGCCGAGGGCAGGCTCGATCACGTCGGCTTCACCTCGACCATCGCCGAGAGCGAGCGCGCGGCGCTGACCAAGAGGCTCGAGACTTTGCGCGCGCCGCCCGGCTTCACCGGCAGGGCGCCGGGCGGCCCGAGCCGCTGGAGCACGGAGCGCAGCGGCGAGTGGGAGCCGGTGCGGCCGGAGCTGGTCGTCGAAGTCCGCTTCGACCACGTGACCGGCGACCGCTTCCGCCACGGGACCAGGCTTTTGCGCTGGCGCCCCGACAAGGGCCCGCGCCAATGCACGATGGAGCAGATCGCGCCGCTCCAAAACGCGCCGCCGGTCGAAGGCTGAAAGCGCGAGAGGAACAAAGGCAAGAGCGACCCGTTAAGCGGGCGCGACCGAAACGCGCCCGCTAGCTCTGGGCCGCGCCGATCGTGTCGGCCTTGACTGCGCCGCGCTCGCCGAGCGGCCTCTCCGACTCATCCGTCGAATCGCGCGCGGTCTGATGCTCGATCTCGGCGTTCAGCTGGGCGCCGGCCAGGATGACGATCATCGAGATCCACATCCACATCATCATGCCGACGGCGGCGCCGAGCGAGCCGTAGGTCGCATTGTAGGCGCCGAAACTGCCGATGTACCAGGAAAACAGCAGCGAGCTCGCGATCCACAGGACCGTCGCGGCGACGCTGCCGACGCTGAGCCATTGCCAGCGTGGCTCGCGCCGGCAGGGCAGGTAGCGGTAGATCGCCGCGAGGCCGATCACGACGAGCGCGAGCAGCACGGGCCACCTCAGAACGGCGACGAGCGTGCCGGCGACCGTCCCGAGGCCGATCGTCCCGAGCACGATCGGCGCGACCACGACCGCGCCGACCGCCAGCATCAGCGCGGCGATCGCGATCAGGGTATAGGCGAGCGAGACGAGGGTGAGCTTGAGGAAGCTTCGCTTCTCCTTCTCGTCGTAGGCGACGTTGAGGGCGTCGATGATCGCCTTGGTTCCGGAGTTGGCGCTCCAGAGTGCGAACAGGAGGCCGACGACGAATCCGATCCCGTTGGCGCTCTTGTTGGCGGCGAGTCGCTTCAGCTCCTCGTGCACGATGTCGAGCGCGCCGCCCGGCAGAATGCCGGAGAGCCCCGATACCTGCGCGTCGATTGTCGAGGGATTGGCGAACAATCCGTAGAGCGACACGAAGGCGGCGATGGCCGGAAAGAGGGCGAGCAGGCTGTAGAATACGACCCCGGCCGCGACCGAAAGCAACCGATTGTCGTTGATCTTGGCGTAGGTTCGCCAGAGGATGTCCTTCCAGCCGCGCCAGGGAATGGCCCAGGGCGCGCTCGCCCGCCGCCCGCGGCCGCGCTCGCCGGCGCGTTCTTCATGCGTGCTTCTGTCCTTATGCGGCTGCGCGCACTCCGACTGGGCGGCTGGGCGTTCCCGCTCGCGCTCTCGCTTTCGCTGACTGTCGGGATGCGCATGAGCGCCGCCGGCCGCCCTCCGCTCGTGTCTCGGGCGGAGAAGCTCGCCCTGGCGCGCGTAAGCAACCAAGCCCAGGGCGCCGTAGGCCAGGAGCGGCCAAAGGAGGCGTCGTTCAGACATACGGCCCCCTTTCAGCGTTTCAGCTGCGGCGAGGCCGCGTTTCTTCCTGCGGACCCGTTCCAGTGATCGGGCCCGTTACGGTGGTCGGGCCTGTTACTTCCGCAGGGCCTGTAACGATCGTCTTCGGGCCCGTTCCGGTCGCAGGGCCTGTTCCGCTGCTCGAGCCTGTCCCCGGATTCCTGGCGCCCGAACCCGTTGTCCCGGTGCTCGAGCCCGTCCTTGCCGTTCCGGCGCTCGGGGCTGCGGCGCCGGCTTGGGAGGACCCTTGCGCAATCCCTTCGCCCAGATGGCGCGCCGCGTCGGCGACGGCGCCGGGCGACAGCCCTTCCTCCCTCGCCGCCGTCTGCGCCCGATCCGCCACCTTGCTGGCGACGTTCTTCGCGCTTTCGAGGGCGTCCGAGCCGACCTGGCTGGCCGTCCCTTTCACCGCGTCGCTCGTCTCGCCCATCAACCGGTCTTCCGCTTCCGTCGACGGCAGCAGGCTCGCGAGCGCCGCGCCGACCGCGAGCCCGATCGCCGCGCAAAGCAGGGGCTGCTCGGTGATGAAGGAGGCGGCGCTTTCGCGACTCTGCCTCACGACATCCGCCGCCCCTCGGCGGGTGCGGTCGGCGGAGTCCGCCAAGGCGCCGCCCACCGAGGAAGCCGTGTCCGCAAGGGTCCCGCTCATCGATGCCGCCGTGCCGGCGATGGCGCCGCTCACCGAAGCCGCGGTGTCGCGCATGGCGCCCGCCATGCTCTGGCCGCCGCGACGCGCCTGCTCGATGGCGTCCGAGGCCTGGTCGCGCATGCCACGGCTCGTCGCGCGAACGGCGTCGGTGGCGCCCGCGACCGTGTCGCCGACCGCGGCCGCGGTCTGCCTCATCGTGTCGGCGGCGGCGCCGGCTGCGCTCGACGCCTGGCGGCTCGCCGCTTCCGCGGCGCTGCCGACGCCGGACTGGACGGAGGCGGCCGCCGAGCGGGCGCGCGAGGCGGACGAGCCGCTCCCGCGCCCCGCCTCGGACATGCCTGCGACAATATCGGGCTCGTCGCTCCTGCGCCCCGCTTCCGACATGCCTGCGGCGACATCGGGCGAACGCGTAGTTGGACCGACCGTCCCGGCTCCATAAGGCTCATCCGCGGTCGCCATCATATGCCGCGCGCCGTTTCCGGGGCGCAGGCCCATCCTCTCCGAGAGGAACATCATGCAGCCTGCGCCGATCAACAGGCTCGGCAACGGGTTCGCGCGCACCGCGTTGCTGAACGCGCGAAAGAACGTGCCGCCTCCCGCGCGCGAATAGGTCAGCATTTCGTCAAAGACCTGGCCCGGGGTCAGCCGGTCGCTCAGCTCGTCGAGGTGGCCGGCGAGCCGACGACGGGTCTGCTCGGCCTCCCTTTCGTAATCACCGGAACTTGAAAGGCGGCCCTCGTGAAGCCGATCGTGATGCGCTGTCATCGCACATGCTCCTTTGCCACGACGTAGTCCTCCCGCACCTGTTCGAGCGTGCGCTTCGGCACGAACGCCGACCCCCTCAGCCTGGCGACGCCCGCCATCGCCAGCGCGGCGCCGATCGCAAGGGAGACAACGGCGACGATCAGCAGGCTCCATTCGTAGGGGAGCCCCGCCACCGTTATCCAGCGGGCGATGTCGAACAGGAGGACGATCAAGCCGGCGAGGGCGATCACGCCGCCGAGCGCCAGGTAGACGCCGGCGTTCGAGACGGCCGACAGCTTCTCGCCCATTTCCGCCCTGGCCAGCCGAAACTCGGTCTGGACGAGATAGGCGAGATCCGAGGCGACTTGCGCCACCACCGATGCGATCGGGCGCGTTGTCTCTCTTGTCGGCATGGCTCCCATCCTAGCTCTGATAGGGATCGTAGCCGGCGCTCGGCCGCTGGCGCGCGCTGCTCTTGAGGAAGCGCGCGAGGGCGAAGCCCGCCGCGACCGACCCGCCGATGAAGAGCGCCGGCTGCGTGCGCGCAAGTTGCGTGGCGGACTCGATGAGCTCGTTGACGTTCCGGCTGGAAAGATTGTCCGACAGGCCTTCGACCTGACGGGCGGCTTGGTGAACCGTCTGCGCGACCGTGGGCGAATCGCCCTCGAGCTCGTCCGCGGCGCTGTCGATGGCCCGTGCAAAGCGGCGGATCGCATCCACCCCACGCGCCTTCTGAGCCTCGCCCGTCTTGCCGAGCTCGTGCCCGACGTCCTCGGCGAACTGGGTCGCCTGCTGGCGGACGGCGTCGGCGGCGGTCTGCGCCGTCTCCTTCACGCTGGCGCCGAGCGGCGCCTGGCTGGTCCGCGGCTCGGCTGTTGGGCTGGTCCGCTGCTCGCGACGACCGCCCGACTCGGACATTCCCCCTGTAACGTCGGGAGCGGGGACGTTGGCGGAGGGCGGGATGCTCGAGCGCGGGACAGCGCTTCCGGTCTTCAGAGCCTCAGGGGATGGTCCGGCTTGGCCGGGCGCGCCCGTTCGAGACGGATTCGCCATGAAAGGTCTCCTTGGTCGATCGCAGACCTAAATCCGGCGGCTTGGCGCTTGTTCCGCACGCGCCCAAATTTCGCCCTTCTCAAGTTAATCACGCCGCGTTCTGGTCCTCATCGAAGGGAACCAATTCGGCCGTCTCCGGCTTCGTTATCGCAGGATGCGGGGGCTCATCGCAGGGGAAAATGGCCAGAGGCTTGACCTCGAAAACGGTCGTCTGGGTCGGCCTCGCCGCCGACGCCCTGGTGGCGGCGGTCAAAATCGCCGCCTCGCTGTTCACCGGCAGCGCGGCCATGGCCGCGGAGGGCGTTCACTCTCTCGTCGACGTGGGCAGCGGCGGACTGATGCTCTACGGATACCGGCGCGCGCGACTGAGCCCGGACCGGCGCCATCCGCTGGGCTATGGGCGCGAGCTCTATTTCTGGAGCTTCGTCGTCGCGCTGCTGTTCTTCACGCTCGGCGCGGGATTTTCGATCTTCGCGGGAGTCGAGCGGATGCTGAGCCCATCGGTCGTCCGGTCGCCTCTCGTGATTTATCTGGTCCTGGCGGCCGACGCCCTTTTCGAAGGAACGTCATGGATCGTCGCGCTGAAGGGGTTCCGGGCGGCCAAGGGACACCTCGACTACTGGGAGGCCATGAAGGCGAGCAAGGACCCGCCGGGCTTCATCGTCCTGGCGGAGGACACGGCCGGGCTCGCGGGCGTCGCGGTCGCGGCGGCCGGGACGTTCATCGCCACCCAATTGGGCGTCCAGGCGGCGGACGGCGTCGGGTCGGTGTTGGTCGGGATGATCCTCGCGGCAGTCGGCTGGGTCCTGGTGAGGGAAAGCAAGGGCCTGCTGATCGGCGAACAGGCGGATCGCGATCTCTCGTCTTCGATCATCGCTCTCTCCGAAGGTCAGGATGGAATCGAAGGCGCGAACGGCGTCCTCGCCACCCACCTCGCGCCCGATCAGGTGGTCGCGGCGGTCAGCCTCGAGTTCGCCGACGAACTGCATACGCCTGAGATCGAAAGGGCCGTGCAGGGAGTGGAGGCGCGCATTCGCCGGCGGCATCCGGAGGTCGTCGCCCTGTTCGTCAAGCCGCAAAGCCGGAAAGGCTTCACGGAGGCCATTCGGGCGGGCCGCGGCGGCCTCGCCTTCACGGTCGCCGGCGCCGAGCAGGGCAGCCGCGCAAGCGGCGAGCGAACGAACGGCGAATAGTCGCTCCGACGGCTGCGCCTTGCCTGCATCATGGCGTTGTGCGACGCTCGCGAATGCGGCCGGCGCGAGAGTCGAGCGCCCCTGCAGCCTCGGGAGGATCATGCTCATGTTCAGAACGCTCACGCGTTTGCTCTGCCTTGCGCTCTTCGCGCTCATGCTGCCGCTGGCGGCCGAGGCGAAGACCTTTTACTGGATTTCGCATGGGAGCCCCGCGGACCCCGTCTGGACCTATTTCCTCGCCGGGGCGAACATGTGGGCGAAGGACACCGGCCAGACCGTCAAGACCTCGTTCCACAACGGTGACGTCGCCGCGCAGCAGGAGGCGATCCGCTCGGCCATCGCCGCCAAGGCGGACGCGATCGTCACCACGAGTCCCGACCCCGGCAGCCTCGTCCAGGTCGTCAACGAGGCGCGCGCCGCCGGCATCCCGGTCATCAACTTCAACACTCCCGACCCCAAGGTGAACTTCAACGCCTATGTCGGCGTCGATCTGCCGAGCGTCGGCAAGGGGTGGGCGCAATATCTCGTCGACCACCACCTAGTGAAGTCCGGCGACTTCATCTGGATGCCGGTCGAGGTTCCCGGCGCAAGCTACGGCGTCGTCGAGGAGCAGGCGGCCGCCACCGTCCTCAAGCCGCTCAACATCACTTGGGAGGTCACCGACAACACGCTCGACCAGGCGACCGTCATCTCCCGCATGAGCGACTATCTCACCGCGAACCGCAAGAAGATCAAGGCGATCATCGGGCTCGGCGATCTCGTCACCGGTTCGATCAAGCGTGTGTTCGACCAGGTCGGAGTGAAGCCCGGCGAGATTCCGGTGGTCGGGTGGGGCAACTCGCGCGACACGACGGGCGAGGTGATGGAGGGCTATGTCAACGCCGCCCAGTGGCAGGACCCGCAGGCGACGAGCTATCTGGCGCTGTCGCTCGCCAACATGGCGACGGATGGCGTTCCGCCCGGCTTCGACATCCACGTCGGCACGCTCTACGAAAAGGATAAGGCGCCGGTCTACGACAAGCTCCTGTCGACCAAGTAGCAGGTCATTCTCCCCTCTCCCCTTGCGGGAGAGGAGCCGGGGGTGAGGGTGCGACGACGCAAGGCCGCGCTTCATCGTGGCTTTCGCGTCGAACCCGCCACCCGTCGCGCTTCGCGACACCTTCTCCCGCCGGATGAAGGAGGTGCGAAAGGCGCGCGGGATAAATAAATTGCAAGCGCGTCGGCTGAGAAAACCGTGTATCCGTTCTCGCGCTTCCTCTTTTCCAACAGCGAAGTCCTCTTGCGCCAAGACTCCCTCCTGCGCCGCGCCTTCTCCGCTTCCGAGTTCGGGCCCTTCGTGCTGCTCGTCGTGGAGCTCGCGGTCTTTTACGCGATCAATCCCGACTTCCTGTCGATCCTCAACATCTCCAACACGCTGACCTTCACCGTGGAGCTCGGGCTCATCGCGCTCGCCATGACGCTCCTGATGACCGCCGGCGAATTCGATCTCTCGGTCGGCTCGCTGTTCGGCTTCGCCCCCGTCCTGATGTGGACGCTGTTCAACCAGGGCGAGGCGCCGCTCGACGCCGCATTTGCGATCAGCATCGTCGCGGCGGCGCTGATCGGCCTCGTCAACGGCCTCTTCGTGACCCGGCTCAAGATCCCCTCCTTCCTCGTCACGCTCGGCATGCTGCTGGTCGTGCGCGGTACGGCGCTTTTCGTCACGAGCGGCTTTCCGCAGCGCACATGGAGCGCGGGAGGCCACTGGCTGGCG
Organism: Roseiarcus sp.; assembly: GCA_035656495.1. Taxonomy (GTDB): domain Bacteria; phylum Pseudomonadota; class Alphaproteobacteria; order Rhizobiales; family Beijerinckiaceae; genus Roseiarcus. Next base: position 36,666 of record DASRSL010000077.1, on the reverse strand, counting down.
AAACTGCTGGTCGGCGAGTTCTACGTCGGGTCCTTTCGGATCTACGCCTCGCTCTTCTGGTTCGCCGCCGCGGCCATCATTCTCGGCTACGTGCTGACGCAGTCGAAATACGGCAACTGGATCCAGGCGACGGGGGGCAACGCCGTCGCCGCGCGGGCGCGCGGCGTCGACGTCAACGGGGTCAAGATGGCGCTGTTCATCCTGACCGCGGTGATGTCGGCCTTCTCCGGGATCATCAGCTCGATCCGCACCTCGGCCGCCAACCCCAACAGCGGAACGGGCTACGAGCTCGAGGTGATCGCCATGGTCGTCATCGGCGGCACGGCGCTGACCGGCGGGCGAGGCACGATCATCGGCACCGTGCTCGGTATCTTCATCCTCAGGGTGATGCGCAACGGCATCGTGCTCATCGGCGTGCCGGGCCTCGCCTACAACATCTTCATCGGCGCGATCATCCTCGGCATGATGGCCCTGCATTCCTGGCTCGAGCGCCGTCACCATGCGGGAACCTGAAATGGCGGAAAACCTCGTCCGCATGGAGCATATCGACAAGTTCTTCGGCCGGATCCAGGCGCTCGACGACGTCAACTTCAGCGTCGCGCGCCAGGAGATCGTCGGGCTGCTCGGCGACAACGGCGCCGGAAAGTCGACGCTGATCAAGGTGCTGTCCGGCGCGCTGCGCGCGACCAGCGGCGACATCTACGTGCGCGGCAAGCGGATCGAGATGCGCAGCACCACCGAGGCCATCGCCGCGGGCATCGAAACGATCTACCAGGATTCAGCGCTGGTGACCCAGCTCTCCATCGCGCGCAACCTCTTCCTCGGGCGGGAGCCGCTCACGGGACCGCGCATCTTCAACCGGATGGACGCCGCGCTGATGGAGCGGGTGGCCGGCGATCTTTTGCGGAGGGTCGGCATCGGCAAGGCGATTCCCGCCTCGACGCCGATCGCCTCGCTCTCGGGCGGCGAGCGTCAGGCCGTGGCGATCGCCCGCGCGATGCATTTCGACAGCGACCTCATCATCCTCGACGAGCCGACCAACAACCTCGGCGTGGCCGAGACGCAAGGGGTGCTGCGCTTCGTCCGCACCGCCCGCGAGTCCGGGCATTCCTGCATCTTCATCGCCCACAACATCCATCACGTGTTCCAGGTGGTCGACCGAATCGTGGTGATGCGCCGCGGAAAGATCGTGGCCGACGACATCGACCCGAAAACGACGTCAGTGGCCGAGGTCGAGCAGGTCATCACTGGCGATCTCGCCGCGCTGGCGCGCTGATCGGGCGCGGCTGGACGCCAGGTCTGGGCGGCGAATGCTGGAATTCGGCCCCCGACGGGCTCGACCTCGGGCCCTACGACGGGCGATCGGTCTGGATCAGGCCGCGCGATCGCTTCGCCGCGCCTTTCTATTCACTTGTCGTTCACCCGGACAGCGTATGGTGTCCTTCGCGGAAGGCGGCCGCGCTGTGACGCGGGTCACGCCATGCGATCCCGATCTTCGGTATGGACGTCGCATGCGCCGAGTTGGCGCTCGTGGGTTTTAAGGTTGTGAGGCGGAAATGGACGCGCATATCGCTCAGCCGGGGGGCGAGTTCGTCGATCTCGATGAAAAGAAAGATTTCCGGGCGCTCGCGCAGACGCTTGGCACGGTGAGGCGCTATGCCGCCGGCGAGATCGTTTTTCGCGAGGGAGAGTCCCCGCGTTGCATGTATGTCGTTCTCAGCGGCGAGGTCGAGGTCATGTCCGACGAAAGGGTCGTCGGCACGATTCACGAGGGCCAGGCGCTCGGCGTCCTGTCGCTGCTCGACGTAAGTCCGAGGTTGACCGCCGCGAGAGCCGCCGGCGATTGCGAACTCGCGCTGCTCGATGAGAAGGGGTTCAAGGCTCTCATCGAGCGGAAGTCGAATTTCATCGTGTTCGTGAGGCAGGAGTCCTCGCGCGCGGCCGCTTAGACCTGCGCCGCGGCCCGCTGAAGGATGGGTCCCACACGTTTCTTGCAGTGCAAAAGCCTGCCGGTCACGCCTCATCGAGTTTCGGACGCGCCAGCGCGAACACCGATTCGACGACCGCGTAATCGGAATAGCCGCAGCGCGCGAGAGGATGAGCGCCGGCGGTGTCGAAGCGGCCGCCTCGCAGGTAGGATTCGTCGATGTGGACCGCTACGACCTCGCCGAGGGTCAGCACGCTGCCGCTCCACGCGCCGCTCCGCGTCCTAATCTCGACGACCTCGACCACCTTGCATTCGAGCGAGGCGGGGCTTTCGGCGACGCGCGGGGCGGCGACGAGGCGGCATTCGGCCATGGTCAGTCTGGCGTGGAGGAATTCGTTGTCGCCGCGCGGCCACTCCGCCGATGTCGCGTTCATCGGATGGCGCAATTCGCTGGTGGCGAGATTGGCGACGAATTCGCCGCTCTCCCGGGCGAAGGAGGCCGAGTCCTTCCAGCCCTCGCTGGAGAAGCCGACGATCGGCGGCGCGCTGCAAAAGCCGTTGAAGAAACTATAGGGCGCGAGGTTGATCCGCCCATCGAGGGCGCACGTCGAAATCCAGCCGATCGGGCGGGGCGCGACGATCGCCTTGAACGGATCATGCGGCAGCTTGGTCCTGTCGCGTTTGCCCGTCTCGTAGAACATCGGCGCCTCATTCGGGAAAGGCCGTGACGATCTCCGGCAGCGCCGGGCGCGGGCGGTCTTCGACCGCGACCGACCTGCCGATATGGATGAAGCCGGCGATTTTCTCGTGTTCGGCGAGACCGATGGCAGCGCGAAAGCGCGCGTCGTAGGCCGACCATCCCGTGAGCCAGGTGGCCGAGAAGCCGAGCGCGCGCGCCGCGACGATCAGGTTCATGCAGACCGCGCCGGCGGAGAGAATTTGCTCCCACTCGGGGATCTTGACATGCGGCGCGGCGCGGGAGACGACGCCGACGACGAGCGGCGCGCGGGCGAAGCGGCGCAGTTCCTCGGCCCGCGCCGCCTCGTCGAGATCCGGCCTGTCCTCGAGGAGAATGCCGAGCGCCAGGCGTCCGGCGCGCTCGCGCGCTTTTCCTTGGAACACGATGAATCGCCATGGGGCGAGCTTGCCGTGATCGGGCACGCGCGAGGCGACGGTCAGAATGGTCGTCAGCTCCTCCTGCGTCGGGCCGGGGCCGGTCATGATGGCCGGCGGGGCCGAGCGGCGGCGCTTGAGAAGGGCGATCGTGTCGTTCATCGGGCTGTCCTTGCCGGCTCGCGCTGCTTGGCTCAATCCGCCGCGGCTGTAAACCGCCTTCGATCCGCCTTATTGCGGCGGCACGAGCCGGGCTGTCGCGCGGGCGGGCGCGGCGCAATGAGCGGCGGCGAAACGGAGCGGAATGAGAGCGGTCCGGCAGATTCTAGCGAGTTTCATCGGCCTTGTCGTCCTTGCGATGCTCTCCCCGGCCGCGAGCGCCGATCCGCCGACGGCGGACGGGCAGGCGACGCTCAGCCTCTCGGCGGTCCTGAACGGCGCCTCGAGCCCGCTGACCGGAGGGCTCCGCTGGCGCTTGTTCGACGCTCATGCGGACGCCGACGGGGCGCATTCGCTCATCGTCGAGTCCAATCTCGCTCAGCCGACGCTGACCGTGCCGCCCGGCGACTACGTCGTTCACGTCGCATTCGGACTCGCGAGCGCGACCAAACGAATGACGCTCGGCCCGGAAGTGCGCTCCGAACGGCTGACCCTGTCGGCCGGCGGCCTCAGAATCGAGGGGACGGTCGCCGACACGCCGATCGATCCCTCGAAGCTCTCGCTCGCGATTTATGTGCCGGAGGGCCGCAATCCGGAGGGCAAGCTGGTCTACGCCAATGCGAAGGCCGGCGACGTCATCGGCCTACCGGAAGGAACCTACCACATCGTATCCACCTATCTCGACCTGGAGGGTGGCCTCTTCCTCGCTTCGACCTCGCCGCCGAGCACCGGAAAATCGGCGGCGCCCGCCCCGCAGACGACGCTCCCGACCAACTCGATCGTCAACGCTGACATCAAGGTGGTGTCGGGCAAGCTGGTCGACGTCACCCTGCGCCATCGCTGCGCGATGCTGACGCTCAAGCTGGTCAACAAGCCGGGCGGCGAGGCGCTCGCCAACACGATCTTCACCGTGCTGACGCCGGGCGGCGACGTCATTCGCGAGCTGATCGGCGCCTTCCCCTCGATCGTCCTGGCCGAGGGCGAATACGCCGTCATCGCCCGGCACGACGCCAAGACCTATCAATCGACCTTCGAGGTGCAGTCGGGGGTGGACCGCGACGTCGAGGTTGTTGCACAAGAGGGCGGCAAGGAGGGGCGGTGATCCGATGCAGACTTTTTTCGTCGAGATCAAATGCGCGCTCGGCCGCACCTACGAGGTCGCCAACGCGCTGGCCGAGGCGGAGATCGCTTCCGAAATCTATTCGATCGCCGGCGATTTCGACATTCTCGCCAAATTCTACGTCGAGAGGGACGTCGACATCGGCCATTTCGTCGGCCATAAGGTGCAGACGATTCCGGGCGTCGTCGACACGCGCACGATCATCACCTTCAAGGCGTTCTAGAGCTCGTCGAATGGAGTTCCGCTCGTCATTTTCGGGTCCGCCCTTGCGAGCGATCCCCGGGACGAGCCCGGGGCGAAGCAATCCGGCAGAAAGTCGGACGCTCTGCGGCTCCTCGACGGCTTCGTCGCTGCGCGCCTCGCAATAGGGCTCAAGTCTCCACAGCAAGCGGCCGACAGGACAATGCGCTTCAGCCTCCCCCTCGCTCTCGTGATCCTCGCCGGCGGCGCGCAGGCCGCCGAGACCGAGTTCCTGTTCGACGTGCTGCAGGGAAGGAACCCGCATCGCGCGTCCTGGGAAAGGCTGATGAGGCTCGTCGAGCCGACGCCGGACTGGCTCGTCCGGTTCAACAAGGACTTCGAGGGCGTCGCGGCGCAGATCACCGACCTGACCATCGACGGCAAGCCCTACGAGCTGTCGTTCGTCTGCGAGCCGACGAAGTGCGCGGAGCACAAGTTCGTCGTGCTGTTCGACGCGGGCGGCGCCCGCGCCTTCGGCGCGCTCGGCGGCAAGGACAACGCTCCGGCCTACTTCGGCCAGCCCTCGGCGGACGAGCAGGAGGCGATGGCGAAGGCGGTGAAGGACTAGCAAGGCGAGCCCTAGCCCTCGATCGACAAAGGACCGAGCCCGTGGATCTGGGATTGACGGACAAGCGCGCCCTCGTCAGCGGAAGCACCGCCGGAATCGGGTTCGCGATCGCCTCGGCGTTGGCGAGAGACGGCGCCCGGGTGATCGTCAACGGCCGGACGCAGACGGGGGTGGACGCGGCCGTCGCCCAGATCCGCTCGGCGACCGGCAGGGAGGCGCTGGGCTTCGCCGGCGATCTCACTCTCGCCGGCGCGGCCGAGGATCTCGCCCGCGCCCATCCGGATGTCGAAATCCTGGTGAACAATCTCGGCATCTTCGAGCCGAAGCCGTTCGAGGACATACCGGACGCCGACTGGGTCCGCTTCTTCGAGGCGAACGTGCTGAGCGGCGTGCGCCTCGCCCGCCTCTATCTGCCGGCGATGCGCCGCGCCGACTGGGGCCGCATTATCTTCATCTCAAGCGAAAGCGCGGTGCAGATCCCGGCGGAGATGATCCACTACGGGATGACCAAGACGGCCCAGCTCGCCGTTTCGCGCGGCCTCGCCGAGGCCGTCGCCGGAACCGGCATCACGGTCAACAGCGTGCTCCCCGGCCCGACCCGATCGCGCGGCGTCAGCGAATTCGTCGAAACGCTCGCCAGGACGGAAGGCGTCTCGTTCGAGGCGGTCGAGAAGGAATTCTTCGCCAAGGCGCGGCCGACCTCGCTCATCAAGCGGTTCGCCTCTCCCGAGGAGGCCGCCAGTCTCGTGGCCTACCTCGCGAGCCCGCTCTCCTCGGCGACGACGGGGGCCGCGGTGCGGGTCGATGGCGGCGTCATCAAAAGCGCGTTCTGAGGTGGTTCTGCGGCGGGCGGCCGCCTGCAGTCACCCCGCCAGAACGTCTTTCGAGGCGACCGTCGAATCCGCGTTGAGGCGGTAGACGAGCGGCACGCCGGTAGCGAGCTCCATCGCCGGAATGGTCTCGGAAGTCAGGCGGTCGAGAACCATCATCAGCGCCCGCAGGCTGTTGCCGTGCGCGGAAACGAGCACCCGTCTCCCCCTCAGGACCTCCGGCAGGATGTGCTGGCAATAGTAGGGGAGAGCCCGCGCGACCGTGTCCTTGAGGCTCTCGCCTCCCGGCGGCTGAACGTCGTAGCTGCGCCGCCACAAATGGACCTGCTCCTCGCCCCACTTCTTGCGTGCGTCGTCCTTGTTCAGCCCGACGAGGTCGCCGTAATCGCGCTCGTTGAGGGCCTGGTCGCGGCTTTCCGGCAGGCCGGTCTGCCCCAGCTCCGCCAGGACCAGGTCGAGCGTGCGCTGGGCCCGGATCAGGGCGGAGGTGAACGCGACGTCGAAAACGAGACCGCGCGCCTTGAGCCGCCGGCCGGCTTCCTTGGCCTCTTCGACGCCGAGCTGGCTCAGGTCCACGTCGCGCCAGCCGGTGAACAGGTTCTTCAGGTTCCACTCGCTCTGGCCGTGGCGCAAGAGGACGAGCAGGCGTTCGGCGTCGGGCATCTTTCTTCACCGCATCTGAGAGTCGACGTACCCTCATAAAACATGAGTTCGCACCGGCGCCAACCTCTGAGGATCCCCCGATGGACGGATCGCCAGCCGCGCGGCGGCGCTGACGGAGCGGCCGATCTCCGGCGAAGCAACGGATCACCTGCGCGTCGCCGTGCGTTACTCGGCCGGCGTTTTCGCGCAGTGAGACATTTGGGAGATCGCCGCCGGAGACATTGGCCGGAGACATTGCGAGCTCGCCGCCGCGCAGAATTCCGACATATTTCACGGGCCAGAGTGGCTCATGCCCGCCAGGACCGGAAGCCGCCGATGAACAAGCAACAACAATGGCATCTCTGGTATGTCTTGATCGCCCTCATGGGCGTGATCCTGTTCGCGCAGCTGTGGAGCGCGGGCCAGGAAAAGACCGTCACCATTCCCTACAGCGAGTTTCTCACTGACCTCAAGAGCGGGAAGATCGCGGAGGTCCGCGTCGCGGGCCAACGCATTCAGGGCCAATGGAAGGAAGCGCAGAAGAACGGCGCAAAGGCGTTCGAGACGACGCAGGTTGCTCCGGATCTCGCCGCCGAGCTCGAGAAGAACCATGTGAAGTTCAGCGGCGCGATCCCGAACACGTTTCTGAGCGACCTCTTGTCGTGGATCATCCCGACCCTGTTCTTCTTCGGCATCTGGTATTTCGTTTTTCGGCGCTTCGCGCAGGGCCAGGGCGGGATGGGCGGGCTGATGTCGATCGGCCGCAGCAAGGCGAAGGTCTATGTCGAGACCGACACCAAGACGACGTTCAACGACGTGGCTGGCGAGGACGAAGCCAAGGCCGAGCTCAAGGAGATCGTCGACTTTCTCAAGCATCCCAGGGAATATGGCCGGCTCGGCGCCCGAATGCCCAAGGGCGTGCTGCTGATCGGGCCCCCGGGCACGGGCAAGACGCTCCTCGCGCGGGCGGTGGCCGGCGAGGCCGGCGCGCCGTTCTTCTCGATCAACGGATCGGAATTCGTCGAGATGTTCGTCGGCGTCGGCGCTGCGCGCGTGCGCGATCTCTTCGTGCAGGCGCGCGAAAAGGCGCCGGCGATCATTTTCATCGACGAGCTCGACGCGCTGGGTCGCGCCCGCGGCGCCTTTCCCTACATGGGGCACGACGAGAAGGAGCAGACGCTCAATCAATTGCTGGTCGAGATGGACGGCTTCGACACGCGCAGCGGCCTGGTGCTGATCGCGGCGACCAACCGGCCCGAGATCCTCGATCCGGCGTTGCTGCGCGCCGGCCGCTTTGACCGCCAGGTGCTGGTGGACCGGCCGGACAAACGAGGACGCGTCGAGATCATCGATCTTTACCTCAAGGGCCACGAGCTCGCCGCCGACGTTTCGGCGGAGAAGATCGCGGCTCTGACGCCCGGCTTCACCGGCGCCGATCTCGCCAATCTGGTCAACGAGGCGGCGCTCATCGCGACGCGGCGCGCCGCCAAGGAAATCGCGATGGACGATTTCACCGAGGGCGTCGAGCGCATGATCGCGGGCCTGGAGAAGAAGAAGCGCGTGCTCAGCCCCAGGGAGCGGCGGGTCGTCGCTTATCACGAGATGGGCCACGCGCTGACGGCGATGTCGCTGCCGAACGTCGATCCGGTGCACAAGATCTCCATCATTCCGCGCGGGGTCGGCGCGCTCGGCTATACGATCCAGCGTCCGACCGAGGATCGATACGTCATCACGCGCGAAGAACTGCTCGACAAGATGGCCGTCCTGCTCGGCGGGCGCGCCGCCGAATGGCTCGTCTTCCACCAGCTGTCGACCGGAGCGGCGGACGATCTGGTCAAGGTGACTGACATCGCGCGCGACATGGTCACGCGTTTCGGCATGGAGCCGACGCTGGGACCCGTCTCGTACGAGAGCGCGCGCTCGCCGTTCCTGACCGGCCCGCCGGCTCCCGGGGATCTTCCTCAGAAACACTACAGCGACGAGACGGCGCGCGCCATCGATGCGGCGGTCCAGGAAATCGTCTCGCGCGCCTTCGACCGTACGCTCGGCATCCTCGAGGCGCACCAGGCCACGCTCGATCGCGGCGCCAAACTTCTGCTCGAGCGCGAGACGCTCGACGAAGCGGCGCTTAAGCAGCTTCGCGAGGAATTGCGCGCGGCGCCCTCGATCCCAAACGCGGCGCAATCCGGCGCGGCTGCGGCGCGATGATTCCGCGCTTCGCTCTTTCACTCTATCAGCTTTCGACCTGGATCATCCCGCTGCTGATCGCCATCACCTTTCACGAAGCTTCGCACGGCTTCGTCGCGCGGCTCTTCGGCGACAAGACGGCATGGCTCGCCGGCCGCGTCACCTTCAATCCGCTGAAGCACATCGATCCGTTCGGCACGGTCTTGCTGCCGGCGCTGCTGATCCTGATGCGCGCGCCGTTCCTGTTTGGTTACGCCAAGCCCGTGCCCGTCAATTTCCGCGCGCTCCGCAACCCGAAGCGGGATTCGGTGTTCGTGGCGGCTGCCGGCCCGGCGATGAATTTCGCGCTCGCGATCCTGAGCGCCCTGTTGTTCCGTCTGGTTCCGCTCCTTCCGTCCGGCGCGTCGGCCTGGACGGCCGACAATCTCGGCAATGCGCTCCTCATCAACGTGCTGCTCGCCGTCTTCAATCTTTTGCCGATTCCCCCGCTCGACGGCGGCCGCATCCTGGTCGGTCTCCTGCCCAGGGGGCCTTCGGAGGCTCTCGCCTCGCTCGAGCCTTACGGCATGCTCATACTCATCGCCGCATTGCTGGTCTTGCCCGTGCTCGGCGCCCAGTCCGGACTCGATCTCAACTTCGTCTGGCGGTTCGTCGCGCGGTTGACTGACTCCATCATTGGCGCAATTGTGCGGATCACCGGCGCGGGCTAACGGCTCAGCAAGGCCCTCAGCGGAGAATTTGCTCTTGCAAAGCGGACCCGATCATGGGAACGGGAATGAGTAAGGTTGGCCCGTCTCAGCATGCTTCCTGATCCATTCGGCGCCGGCTTCCGCTTCGCTCTGGGCTTCATGGTCGTTGTTCCATTCGCGATCGAAGGGCGTCAACGCTTGAGTTGGAATCTGCTGGCCTGATCCGTAGGAGCCATACGATGAAGACGTGCCGGTCTGCGCCGACGCCGAGACAGAGAGCAGCACCAGGGCGACCAGCACGGCGAGCCCGGTCAGGGCAATGGCTGAGGCTTTGAAACGCAGGTTTATCCCACGATGGGGCGTCTGGAGAAGCGCGCCAGCTTGACAAGTCTTGAGCATGATTGAATCCTCTGAGCAGGCTCATTAGCGAGTCCTCGCGCCGTCACGTAAGAGACGCAGCGCCCTCCGACCATGATCCGATAGGCGTACCGCCGCTGAGCTTGAGGCGAATAGCGCCGTCCCTGTCGCGCGGTTGACCGACGCCATCATTGGCGCAATCCTGCGGATTACCCGCGCGGGCGAGCGCGCCTCAGCGAGCCGGGTAGCGGCGGATTCGCGAAGGAGGGGCGATGCGACGAGGGGTCCTTGGTTGTCGCCTTTTCAAGGACGGCGGCCCGGCAGCCGCGAAGCAGCCGTTTTTCCGATCGATGCGCCTTACCGCGGCGATTGCCGCGGCGCCGCTTGCGGGCTGCACGGGCGTCCTAACGCCGCACGGACCGGTCGGCGCGGCGGAGCGGCTCGTTCTCTTTGATGCGACGGCCATCATGCTGGCGATCGTCGTGCCGGTCATCGTCGCCATCGCCGCCTTCGCCTTTTGGTTCCGGTCCTCCAACCGACGCGCCTTCTATTGGCCCCATTGGGAGTTTTCCGGCACCCTCGAATTGATCGTCTGGTCGATCCCGACGCTCGTCATCGTCTTTCTCGGCGGAATCGCCTGGTATGGCTCGCGCGCCCTCGACCCGTTCCTGCCGATTCGCGGCTTCGAGGCCAATCCGGTCGAGGTCGAGGTCGTCGCGCTCGACTGGAAGTGGCTGTTCATCTATCCGGACGAACGCATAGCCAGCATCAACACGCTCGCGGTTCCGATCGGCCAGCCGATCCATTTCAGGCTCACCTCGAGCGGGGTGATGAACAGCTTCTTGGTGCCCGAGCTCGGCACCCAGATTTACGAGATGGCCGGGATGACCTCGCAGCTCTATCTCGAGGCCGACGAGCCCGGAACCTATCGGGGCCTCTCTGCGAACTTCAGCGGGGACGGCTTCTCCGACATGCATTTCGACGTGCGCGCCATGTCCGCCGACGATTACGCGAAATGGCTCGCTGACGCCAAGGCGTCCAGCGCCGCGCTCGATCGCAACGCCTATGCCGAGCTGGTCAAGCCAAGCGAAAACGTCCCGCCCACGGTCTATCGGGCCGTCGAGCCGGGACTGTTCAAGTCCATCGTGAACGGCACGGCGCCGCAGCCGTTGAACGCTTCCGCGCCTTCAGCTCAAGACCTTTTCGCGGCGACGTGCAGGGGAAACTGATGCTCGGCAAGCTCTCCTGGTCGGCGATTCCCTTCAACGAGCCTATCCCGCTCGTCACGTCCATCGCGGTGGTTGCGGTCATCGTGGCGGTGCTCCTCTGGATCACCGTCAAAGGCTGGTGGCCCTATCTCTGGGCCGAGTGGATCACGTCCGTCGATCACAAGCGGATCGGCGTCATGTACTGCCTGCTCGCCATGGTGATGCTCGTTCGCGGCTTCGCCGACGCGATCATGATGCGCAGCCAGCAGGCGGTGGCCTTCCACTCCGGCGGCTATCTGCCGCCCGACCACTACGATCAGATCTTCTCCGCCCACGGCACGATCATGATCTTCTTCGTCGCAATGACGTTCGTGATCGGGCTCATGAATTTCGTCGTGCCGCTGCAGCTCGGCATTCGCGACGTCGCCTTCCCGACCTTCAATTCGGTGAGCCTGTGGCTCGCGGCCTCCGGCGTGCTCCTCACCAACGCCTCGCTGCTGATCGGCAATTTCTCACGGGCCGGCTGGATGGGCTATCCGCCTCTCTCTGAGCTGGCCTTCTCGCCCGACGTCGGCGTCGATTACTACCTTTGGGCGCTGCAGATTTCAGGCATCGGGACGCTGGTCACAGGCGTGAATTTCGTCACCACGATCCTCAAGATGCGCGCTCCCGGCATGAACCTGATGCGCATGCCGGTCTTCTGCTGGACCGCGCTCGCCGCCAATCTCCTGATCGTCGCCGCCTTCCCGGTGCTGACGGCGACGCTCGCGATGCTGCTGCTCGACCGCTATCTCGGCTTCCATTTCTTCACGACGACTATGGGCGGCAACCCCATGATGTACGTGAACCTGTTCTGGACGTGGGGGCACCCCGAGGTCTACATCCTGATCTTGCCGGCTTTCGGCGTCTTTTCCGAGGTCGTCTCAACCTTCTCCGGCAAGCCGCTGTTTGGCTACCGCTCGATGGTCGTCGCCACGATGGCCATCTGCATCATCTCCTTCACGGTGTGGCTGCACCATTTCTTCACGATGGGCGCCGGCGCCGACGTCAATGCGGTCTTCGGCATCATGTCGATGATCATCGCGGTGCCGACGGGCGTGAAAATCTTCAACTGGCTATTCACCATGTGGGGCGGGCGCCTGCGGTTTGAGCTCCCGCTCATGTGGGCGATCGCCTTCATGATCACCTTCGTGATCGGCGGCATGACCGGCGTGCTGTTCGCCGTGCCGCCGGTGGATTTCATCTTGCACAACTCGCTCTTCCTGATCGCGCACTTCCACAACGTCATCATCGGCGGCGTGCTCTTCGGCGCCTTCGCCGGCTATACCTATTGGTTCCCCAAGGCCTTCGGATTCAAGCTCGACGAGTGGTGGGGAAAGGCTGCTTTCTGGTTCTGGGTCGTCGGCTTCTATGTCGCGTTCATGCCGCTCTACGTCCTCGGGCTCGAGGGCATGACGAGACGGATGCAGCATTACGACGTCGCGGAGTGGCGCCCGTGGCTGATCGTCGCGGCTTTCGGCGCACTGCTCATTCTATGCGGGATCGGCAGTCAGATCATGCAACTCGCCGTCAGCATTCGCGACCGCATCGCGCTCCTGGACCGCACCGGCGATCCGTGGGACGGGCGCACCCTCGAATGGATAACGGCCTCGCCGCCGGACGCCTTCAATTTCGCGGTGCTGCCAGACGTCACCGGCGAGGAGGCCTATTGGGAGGTGAAGCAGCGGGCGATCGCTCGAGGGCGCGCGCGGCCGGCGCCGCAATACCAGGCGATCGAAATGCCGCACAACAGCCCGACCGGCTTCGTCACCGCCCTCTTTGCGGTGGTGACCGGCTTCGCGATGATCTGGCACATCTGGTGGCTGGCCGCCGTCGGGATCGCGGGCGCCTTCGCCACCTTTGTGGTCTTCGCCTGGCGGGACCAGGCGGAATACGAGCTGCCGGCCGAAGAGGTCGCCCTCGCCGACACGCTGAGGCGCGAGGCGCGCGAGGCTCTTTATGCGGGACGGGAGCCGGGCATCCACGCGGTCCAGGTCCCGGAGAAGGAGGAAGCCGCCGCCATCGGCATCCGCGACCCGCGGGCCGGCTTTCCGGGGCCCGCTTCGAGGCGCATCATCACGGGCTACGGCTTCTGGATTTTCCTCCTCTCCGACTTCGTGATGTTCTCCGCCTTCTATTCCGCCTACGCCGTTCTCGTGCATGCGACCGCGGGCGGCCCGCGCCCGGTCGACCTCTTCGACAAGCGCACTGTCGCGGTCGAGACGGCCTGTCTCCTCATCTCGAGCTTCGCCTGCGGCATGGCCTCGGTTGCGACCTATGTGCGAAACATGCTGTGGACGCAGATCGCCTATGTGGCGACCGGCCTCTTCGGCCTCGCCTTCCTCGCCATCGAGGTGAGCGAGTTCGCGCGGATGATCACGCAAGGCGCGGGGCCTCAGCGCAGCGCCTTCCTCTCCTCGTTCTTCGCGCTGGTGGGCTGTCATGGCCTTCACGTGACGGTCGGCCTGCTCTGGCTCGGCACGATGATGGCGCAGTTCTTCACCAAGGGATTCAGACCGAGCATTCTCCGCCGCGGCCTATGCTTTTCCCTGTTCTGGCATGCGCTTGACATCATCTGGATCGGGATTTTCACCAACGTCTATCTCCTGGAGCTTGCGCCATGAGCGAGCACACCATCCACGACGAGACGCACGGCGCGCCAGAGGAGCTGCACGTCTTCGAGGGCGTCCGCAACTATCTGATCGGGCTCTTTCTCGCGGCCATTCTGACGGTCGCTTCGTTCTGGGTGGCGAGCGGTACGGCGCTGCTCTATACGCCCGGAATCCCGATGGCGCTGGCGGCGCTCGCGCTGGCGCAGATGGGAGTCCACCTCGCCTTCTTCCTGCACATCACCACCGGGCCGGACAACCTGAACAATGCGCTCGCGCTCGCCTTCGGGGCGCTGATCGTCGGCCTCGTCATCTCGGGCTCGCTCTGGATCATGTATCACCTCAACGCGAACATGATGCCTATGCAAATGATGCAGCACTGAACGCAGGCGAGCGAACGCTCGGTGGCGCGTGCAAGTACGCCTGCGCGCACGACGGCTGCGCGCTACCAGATCAGCCTGAGTGAGGCCGGCAACCGACATCGCCAAGGCCAAGCGTTTTTCGCCTTGCGCTGACGGGCGCGCTTTTCGCCCTATGTAGGCGGCGCCCTTTTCATTCTCATCACCACTGGACCGGACAACACCAACAACGTGCTGGCGCTGGCGTTCGGCGTCCTGATCGTGATGCTGCTGATCGTCGGGTCGCTGTGGATCATGTCCAACACGAACGCCAATATGTTGCCGACGAATCAGCCGATGGGGGCGGAGAGTCGGCAGATGGAAAGGATGATCCAGCAACAGTGACGCGGGCGGGGCGCGAGGCGGGGGTTAGCGGTGGCGGAGAGGGGCTGGCAGTGGTCGAAAATCAATGCCGTCGCGCGATAAGGTTTTCCGGCTCCCTGCTCACCCCGATACCCGCATTTGACCCGCATCAAAATGCTCGATTGTTCGGGAGCCTCTGCTCCTGCCGCGCCGACCTGTCGGGCGAGCCAGTGGATATTCGTGAAAAATCTACTTTCCAAAGTCGCTTTTTTGTGTACTTCACTGGCGCGAGGAACAAAGCTCGCGCTGGCGCGTTAAAATGTACGGCGGAGTGTTTCTCCGTTCTCCGGGAACTCGGCGCCGGCCTCAGCCTCCCTGTTGAAGCTGGCGCCGCCCTTCTTCACCGCCACCGAAAAGGGCGGCAGAAACCGCCCCGATTGGACTTTTGGAGATCACGAAAATGAGGCACACACTGACGGCTCTACTTTCCGGCGCGTCGATCTGCGCTTTCGCCGGCGTCATTCCAGCCGCCGCGCAGACGCCGACAATCCCCTCGACGGTCGGCGCGCCCGCCTACAGTTATCATTACACCGGGCCTATGCGGGCGCCCGGCGGACGATGTCAGATCATCGCCGGAAACCGCGTCTGCAACGCGGCGCCGACGTATGCGTACCGTGCGGCGCCGGCGTATGCGTATGGTGCGGCGCCTGCATATCCGTACGGTTATGGCTATCCATACGGCTATGTTCCTCCTGGCGGACCGATCGGGGCGGCGGCCGCCGCGCCGTTGGCCGCCGCCGGCGCGGTGGCCGCGGCGCCTGTCGCCGCCGCCGGAGCCCTGCTGGGCGCGCCGGTCGCCCCGGTGCCGCCGCCGGCGGGCGTCACTACGGCGACGGTCGTCCCAGCAGGCAAGGTCGCGCCTGTGCCAGGCGCCGTCGGAGGCTGCGACAAGATCGCGGGCAATATGGTGTGCACCGGCGGGTACATTCCGTAACCGTCGCAGGCGCCCGTCGGGCCGCTTCCCCGGCGAAACCGCGAGACGACTGCGGGCGGCGGCGAGCCGCCGCCCGCTCCGTACCGCGCACATTGCGACCCTTTGGCAACCCCAAAGCACCGCTCCGCTAGACACAACGACAACGATCGAGGCGGGCGCGATTCCTGCGCCCAGTCGCTCGTTGAGCCCGCAGCGCCGAACCCAGTGGCGTCGATGCCGATGTCCTCTCTTCCTCGGCGTCGACGCCTCGCCGATCGCTCGTGGCGAAGACCCCGGCGCAGTCTAAGCAAAGTCCTATTGGCCGTCCCACGGAAATCGCAGTGAGTCGGAGGGGCGGCGTCCCGCCGCCCAAGGTGCGCGGGACCTCCATTGAAGCGTGTGGTAGTCTGCGAGATTCTACTTAGGAACGTCGGCACGATTCAGTGGATCAAGGCGGCGTAACGCGCCGGTTCAAAGACGCGCCTGCCTTCAAACCCAGCAACTGCCTCATGTGCCCGGCCGGAATAGACCGATTCTACATGCCGCACGAAGACTGGCCTCGGCACGAAGAACGGCCTTTCTTAAGTCAGCGGCAATCTTGTTTGGCGTTCCTTTTTTTTGACCGGCGGGCTTAAAGGCTTTACCAGCCAGGCGCTATGGCGCGACATAATACCCGTAAGCAGGCGCATTGCCATAGGCGTAGCCCGGCACAACCGGCACGACCGGCACGACCGGCACGAACTCGTCATAGCCAAGCTGATAACCGTTCGGCCCGATAAAGCCTCCTGGCGCAGCCGGATAGACCTCGCCTACGGGGGCGCCGTATGGAGCCCAGCCAGAGCGGTTAGCTTCCCATGGGTGGAGTTGCGCCTGGTTGGCCTCGGCGTTTGCATCATTGCCATTCGCGGCCGCCACGCCCGGAACGAGGCAGCCGAGAGCGCAAATCGACGCGGCGGAAAAGAAGGCCGTCAATGCGTGTTTCATGTCATAGTCTCCGATCACTTCGACCACGAGTAACGATCGCGTTTTTCCACAAAGGACCTTAGGTCATCCGCCCGGAATTCCAAGAACCCCAAGCGGACCGGGTCCTCTGAAGCGTCCAAGCCAACGCGATGGGTGATCCTCTGTTCCGGCAGCCGGCGGAGGGCCTGATTTTCGGTCAGCCGAACAAGGTCGCAAATCTGTGGCCGCTGCCTGCGAAGAAGGGCAGCAAGGAGTCGATTCCGACCGTCTGAGCGATGCATGATTTTGCGCGCCGGCTTCGTCGCCCCACGGCTGGTGTTGGTCTCGCGCTCTCCGCCCTGCGGCTGGCGGGCGACATCCGCCTTGCAAGGCCGGCGCTCTCGACCCTGCCGCTGACGGTCTTTTCCGACGCTCGCCCCGGCTGCGACTTTTGGAAGGATAACGGCTTCGACTCCACCAAAAGTTCTCGCGCTTGCAATCGGTCTGCCCGCTCCCGAGTCCAGTTGCCCGGAATCGGCGCCGCAATGCGGAAACGGCACGAAAACCGCGCGCCCGAGATCGTCTACGCCAATTCCAGCGCGAACGGCGTCCCCGCAAAACACTCCTCGCCTTGGCCGATTTCGGCGATCGCCGCGTTCATCAGTCCGTTGCGCTTGAGCGCCGCGTCGGCGAGCGCAACGAGGCGGGCGTTCGGGGTCGCGGTCGGCGAGGCGGCGCGGATGGCGCGGGCGATCTCGAATTCGTCGCGCCTGGGGTTCAGCGCGCAGGCGGCGATGAAGGCGGCGGCGGTCGAGCGGGAAACGCCGGCGAAGCAGTGGATCACCATCGGCTCGGCGCGGTCCCAGCCGAGGGCGAAGTCGAGGAGCTCGTCGAGATGGGCGCGCTCCGCCAGCGTTTGCCCGGCCATCGGGGCGACGATGTCGGAGACGGCGAGAAAGAGATGTCGCTCGGGCGCGATGGCCGCCGGGCGCTCGACCACGATGCCGTCGGGTCTCAGAAGCGAGACGAGCGAGCGCGCGCCGGTCCGCTCGACGGTGTCGGCGACGAGCGCGAGCGAGCAGACATGAAGGCGGGGCATCGGTTTCCTTTTCGCACCCGTCATTGCGAGCGAAGCGAAGCAATCCATGGCGCCTGGCGGCCCTGGGTTGCTTCGTCGCTCCGCTCCTCGCAATGACGGCCGCGGTTCATCATTGCTCTCCGCTCTACGGCCTCGCCGCCGCGCCGTCGAGTTCGGCGAAGCGGGCGAGAAAGCGCGCCTCGACGTCGGCCGGGCGCATGGGCTCGAGATAAGAGATGAAGTCGCCGACCGGCAGGTCCGGCTCGCCGAAGAGAACGCGCCCCTCGGCGACCCCGAATCCCGCCAGCGCCGTCGCCTCCATATAGGCCGAGATGCGATCGGCCGCCTTGATGCGCTTGACGAGCTCCGGGGCAGGCGCCGCAGACAGGCCGAAGCGGATGTGGATCGCCTCATGCAGGCGCGCCTCGACCCGTTTGTAGTCACCGCCGATCGCCGCCTTGAACGGCGAGATCATGTCGCCGATCACGTATTCGGGCGCATCGTGCAGGAGCGCGGCGAGGCGCATGCCCGCGCTCGGCTCGGGCGCAACGGCTGCGAACAGGGCCTCGACCAGCAGCGAATGCTGGGCGACCGAGAAAATCTCCGGCCCGAGAGTCTGGCCGTTCCAGCGCGCGACCCGCGCCAGTCCGTGCGCGATGTCGGCGATTTCCACATCGACCGGGGAAGGATCGATCAGGTCGAGCCGCCGGCCCGACAGCATGCGCTGCCAGGCGCGGCGGGCGCCGCGGTCGCTCATCGCGGCAGATCGCGCGCCAGCGCCCGGCAGGCCTCGTGGCGGCAGCAGTCGACCAGGTGGTCATTGACCATGCCGGTCGCCTGCATGAAGGCGTAGACGATCGTCGGCCCGACGAAATTGCCGCCGCGGGCGCGCAGGTCCTTTGCCATGGCGCGCGATTCCTCGCTTTCGGCCGGAATGTCGGCGAGGCTCTTGCGTCCGGGCTGGATCGGCCGGCCGCCGACGAAGCTCCAGAGATGCTTTGCGAAGCCGTCCTTCTCGGCAAGGTCGAGAGTGATGCGGGCGAGCGCCACCGTCGCCTCGATCTTGGCGCGATTGCGCACGATGCCGGCGTCCAGCATCAGCGCCTCCTTCTTCGCCGCGTCCCAGCGCGCGATTCGGCCCGGCTCGAACCCGTCGAAGGCGGCGCGGAACGCCGGCCGCTTGCGCAGGATGGTGATCCAGGAGAGCCCCGCCTGGAATCCGTCGAGCACGAGCTTCTCGAACAGGGCGCGGTCGTCGTACTCGGGCGTCCCCCATTCCTCGTCATGGTAGGCGACGTAGAGCGGATCGGCCCCGGGCCAGGGGCACCGCTTCAGTCCGTCGGGGCCGTGAACAGCCGCGACGACGCGCGCGGATTTTTCGCGCGGAGCCTTTTCTCGCTCGGCCATGGGTTCCTCTTGAGTGTCCATCAGGCCGCAGTCATGCCGTCTGGCGGACCGCCGGGCAAGCTCAGAACAGCGTCTCCTGAATGGCCGCGCGGACTGGCGGCGCGACCGGCTTCTGCAGGCTTGCGTCGTCGTTGGCGGCGCGGTTGACCTCGGGGCCGATCTCGACGAGCTCGAGCGCCTCCTCAGGCGCAGGCTCGACGAGGCCAAGCGCGCGAGCCGCGTCGACTCCGTCGACGTCGAGCCAGGAGGCGAAGGCGTCGGGCTCGAGGATCGCCGGCATGCGGTCGTGCAGAAGGCCGACAAGCCGGTTGGCGGCCGTGGTGACGATGCAGGCCGTGTCGATCTCGCCTCCGCTCGGGTCGCTCCAGGTCTCATAGAGGCCGGCGAAACCGATCGGCTCGCCGCTCGCCCGGCGGACGAGATAGGGGCGCCGGGCCGCGCGTCCCCGTCCGCCGGTTCCCGGGTCCCTCCGCCATTCATAGAACCCGTCGGCGACCACCAGACACCGCCGCCGCTTGAGCGCCGCGCGAAAGCTCGGTCTTTCGGCGAGCGTTTCGGCCCGCGCGTTGACGATGAGCGGGAAGTCCCTCGGGTCCTTGACGAAGCCCGGCAGGAACCCCCAGCGCATGAGAACGAAATGCCGCGCTTCGCCTCTGCTCCGCGGATCCGCGACCACCACCGGAATCGGCTGCGTCGGCGCGACGTTGCAGCGCGGCGGAAAATCCGGGTGTTCGACGAAGGCGAAATAGCTGCGCACCGCCTCCGGCGGCAAGGTGATCGCATACCGTCCACACATCCCGATGCTCCGATGGCCTCTGGAGCGCGGCGGATGCGGCCGGAGGCCGCGTCTGCAATCGTCTCCGGCGCCGGTTAACCTTTCTAAACGACTTGCATCGCCTTTGCCTTCACAAACCGCTAAAATGCGGCTTATGCCGATCGCCCTCCAAATTCCGCTCGAGGAGCGCCGCGATGCGGCCGCCCGGGAGGCGGCCCTGAGCTATGTGAGCGAGGCCTTCGCGCTGGCCGCGCTCGACGGCATCGACGCCGACGCCCTCGCCGAGGCTGCGCTCTGCGCGGCGATGTGCGAATTGGTCGCCGTCCACGGCGAAGCCGGCGCCACGCGGGTCGCGGCGCGTTTGGCGGACCGGATCAGCGCCGGCGAATTCTCCGACTCGCGGCGGCATTAGGGCGCCATCCGGCGCGACCGATCGCTGTTTTTCCGCTGTTCTTTCGCTATTGCGTCGAAATAAATTCGCCGAAACGTCAAAAAAAATTTGCTGAGCGATTGCGGCGGGAATTCGGTACCCTTCAAAATCATTCATCTTTTCAGGAGGTTTTGGCCTCCGAACCCGTCCGCGCGAGGCGAAATCCCCCGCTGAAATCGCTGTTCTCAGCGATTTTCGGCCCATTGATGGGCCGGCGTTCGCAGCGAATTCAGCCGACACGACCCGCGCAGCCCATCCCTTCGAAACCCATCACGCGCATTCCGCCCGCCGGGCGATCCGGATATTCTGATCCCGACCCATTCTCAATCCCCAAGCGAAAGGCGAAAGCCCATGACGTTCAAAGCCGTTCGAGCCGACAAGACCGACGCCGGACAGGACGTCCGCTTCGTCGATATGGACGAATCCGAATTGATGGAGGGCGACGTCACCGTCCGGGTCACCCATTCGACCGTCAACTACAAGGACGGGCTCGCGCTGTCCGGGAAATCGGCGATCATCCGTCGTTTTCCGATGGTGCTCGGCATCGACCTCGCGGGCGTGGTCGAGACTTCCGGCCATTCCGGCTTCTCGCCGGGCGACGAGGTGGTCCTCAACGGCTACGGCCTCAGCGAGACCCATTTCGGCGGCTACGCCGGACGAGCGCGGGTGAAGGGCGACTGGCTGGTCAAGCTGCCGGGTGGCGTCAGCCGCGCGGAGTCGATGGCGATCGGCACGGCCGGCTACACCGCGATGCTGGCGGTGATGGCGGTCGAACGGCACGGGCTTTCGCCCGCATCGGGGCCGGCCCTGGTGACCGGGGCCGCCGGAGGAGTCGGCTCCACCGCAATTTCCCTGCTCGCCGACAAAGGCTGGAAGGTGGTTGCCTCGACCGGTCGGAGGAGCGAGGCGGACTACCTGAAAGGGCTCGGCGCGGCCGAGATCGTCGACAGGGCGGCGCTCTCCGCGCCGGGCAAACCGCTCGGAAAGGAGCAGTGGGCGGCGGCTGTCGACAGCGTCGGATCGACGACGCTCGCCAATGTACTGGCCCAGACACGCTACGGCGGAGCGGTCGCCGCCTGCGGTCTCGCCGGCGGGATGGACCTGCCGACGACGGTCGCCCCCTTCATCCTGCGCGGCGTTTCGCTTCTCGGGATCGACAGCGTGAATTGTCCGATGCCGGTGCGGCTCGAGGCTTGGCGACGGCTCGCCGCCCAACTCGATCGGCGAAAGCTCGCGGCGATGACGCACACGATCCCGTTCGACCAGGTGTTCGAAGCGGGCCGGCGGATTTTGAGGGGCGAGACGCGCGGAAGGCTGGTGGTGACGATCGGATAGCATCGCCTGGGGCGCCGCTGATGCTATCCGGGTTGACCGAGGACGCCGAGGTTTGAAACACTCTTTGGCCAAAGCTCCTCGTTCGCCGAAGTGTCACAATCGTGCAATCGGTCTGTGACTAACGAAGGAGACGCGCTTCGAATGCAATGGGTGAGGATCGCGACATGACCGAAGCCGACAGCTTCGAACTCCTCCTGGGTCCGGACGTCCCGACCCGCGCCTACAAGGCGGGCGAGACGATCTTCCGCGAAGGCGACCGGGGCGGGGAGTTTTTCGTCGTTCAGCGCGGACGCGTCCGCATTCTGACGGGAAACCGCGTGCTCGAGACGCTCGGCAGGAACGAGATCTTCGGCGAGATGGCGCTGATCGATGATTCGGTTCGCAGCGCCAGCGCAGTCGCCGAAACCGACGTCACCGTCGCGCCGATCACCGAGAAGCAATACCTCTTCCTGGTCAGGCACACGCCGTTCTTCGCGCTGAAGGTGATGCGGGTGCTCGCACAACGTCTGAGGGCCCAGAACAGGGCGCTCTGACGCCCCGCCGGCATCGGCGCCTCTCCCGCCACCGCCTCTTTTCCCCCCTTTCTCTGAGATGCGTTTCAGGGCTTGCGGCGGCCGCCAAGGTCTTCTCAGTCGGCGGGATGTCAGCCGTCACAACGAGATCTCGATCGCCTCCCTCCCTTTCGGCGTCTCGATGACCCGCATCGTCACCGGTTGGCCCTGGTCGAGGCGTGCGACGCCGGCCGGGCCCAGCACTGAGCTATGGATGAACACGTCCCGGCCAAAGTCGTCGCTGGCGACGAAGCCGAAGCCCCTGACGCCGTCAAACCACTTGACCCTACCCGTGAGGCCGATTGCGGACGAGCCGTCGCATTGGGCCCGACGGCGGACATCCGCGCCGGAGGATGACCACCCTCCCGTTGTCGCTGCGCCGGCTTCATCAATGTCCATGACGCACGTCACGTGCATCCCCCGCGCCCCTTCGCCGACGACGACGCTGACCTTCGCGCCAGGCCTCGCCGTCTCGCGTCCGAACGCCCGAAGCGTTCTCAGATGAAGGAAGGCGTCTCCGCCGCCGGCGAGTGCGACGAAACCATAGCCCCTGTCGCCTCGAAACCACTTTACGACGCCCTGCCTGGCAACGCCTCGCGCGCGAGAATCGTCGTCGAATGGGTCGCCTGCGCGCGGTTCGCCATCACGGCTTACGGCCAGAACGTCGCCCCCGAATTCGCATTCCTTGTTCATCGCACGTCCCTTCCGTGCCTCGGCGCCGCGCCAAGCCGCAACGCGGCCCAGCGACCGCCATCTGTCGCGTATTGAAACGACGCGTGGACCTGCGCGAGAACATACGAAAGGCCCGTAAATTCAACTGTGACGGGCATCACACCCCGTGCGTCGCGGCGACAGGAAAGACGCGCTCGGATCGGATCACGGGCTACACCAGCCCGCAATCGAGGATCCTGTGCAATGATTGGGCTCCCTTGCGGATTTTAAGCGAACGAACCACCGCGATCGCCCGATCAGCGCCAACAATATTGATGCGAGCCCGCGTCAGCTCCGTTCCGCGTTCAGGAACATGCGGATGAGCTCCGAGAGGCTTCCCGCCTGCGTCTTTTTCATGACGTTGGCCCGGTGGACTTCGACCGTCCTTGGACTGATCCCCATTTCATAGGCGATGATCTTGTTCGGCTGCCCCTTGATCAGCCTGTCGAGCACTTCGTTCTCGCGAACGCTCAGCATCGCGCGACGCGCGAGAGCCACTTCGGCCGGGGTAGAGCTGAGATGCGCGTCTTTGCCGAGCGCCAACCCCCGGCGAACGGCGGCGATCAGTTCTTCCGCCTTGAACGGCTTTTCCAGGAGGTCGATCGCGCCTTGCTTCATCGCTCGGACCGCCAGCGGGACGTCGGCATGGCCGGTTATGACAACGACGGGCAACGAAAGTCCCCTGGCTGCGATATGCGCCAGAAGGTCCATGCCGCTCATGCCCGGCATCCGCACGTCGGTCACGACGCATCCCGACTGAAGCGCATCCAAGTCGGCGAGAAATTCGTTTGCGGAGCCGTAGGCCTTTATGCTCAGCCCCTCGTTGACCAGGAACAGCCGAACGGAGTCGCGAAGCGCGTCGTCGTCATCGATCACGTAGACGATTTGCTGATTGCTCATTCCTCACCCTCCGCGGTCGTCAACGGCAAAGTGAGCTGAATGACCGCAGGGCTCGATTCGCCCCAAATCCGCCCATAACGGGATTCGATGATCGACTTCGAAACTGACAGCCCAATGCCCATGCTGCTTTTTCGTTGGGGGATTAGCGGCTCGAACAGCTTCTCTCTTACCGCATCGGCGAAGCCGGAGCCATCGTCTGAGACTTGGCGCTCGTCTTTGAGGAATAAGGCAGCGCCAAGGCGGCGCTAAGCGCCGCTACGCGACCTTTGCAAGGGCCGTCGCCTTTGGGCCGCGCTGGACTCTCGGGAGCGCGACCACGGCCACCGCGCCCTGGCCCTCCCGCGATCCCAGCTGGAGAGTTCCCCCGTGCAATTCGACCAGGGAATTGGCGATGGCGAGGCCTAGGCCCGAGCCTTTCATACCGTCGTCCATGACGACGTCGCCCTGCTCGAACGGGCGTCCCAAGCGGGCGACGTCCTCCGCGGCGATGCCGGGTCCATTGTCTTCGACGTAAAAATAGATCTGGTCGGCGATCGCCTCGGCGCCCACTTCGATGGCGCCGCCGTCAGGCGCGAATTTCACCGCATTGCGCATGAGCATCGTGAGAATTCGTTCCAGGGCCTTCCGGTCCGCCTCGATGAAGAGGTCCGCGCCGGCCTCGGAGGTCACGGAAATGCGCTTTTCCCGAGCTATAGACGCCACGTCGCGCAGCGCCCGACCGATCGCCTCTTGCGTCGGGAACCGGCAATAGGTCAGTCGTCGCTGCCCGGCTTCGAGGCGAGACATGTCGAGGACATCGCTGACGACGCGCAGGAGGTATTCGCCGCTCGCGGAAATGTGCTCGCAATAATCGCGATATTTATCCGACCCCAGCGGGCCGAACATTTGATTCCCCATCAGCTGCGAAAAGCCGATGATCGCGTTGAGCGGCGTGCGCAGCTCGTGGCTCATGTTGGCCAGGAACTCCGCCTTGGCGCGATTGGCCGCCTCCGCCTGCGCCTTCTGCTCGTGATAGCGCTCGGCCAGCTCTGCGAGCTGCTTGGCCTGCCGTTCGAGCGAACGGCGCGACTGGCGCAGCTGCGCAACGGTCGCGAGCAACAACCGTTCCGAATTCATCAGCTGATCTTCGTGTTCCTTTAGCGCCGTAATGTCGGTCCCGACGGAGACGAATCCGCCGTCGCGCGTGCGCCGCTCATTGACCTGCAGCCACCGTCCGTCAGGCAGACGCAATTCGAAGGTGCGGCGATGGCGGCCATCGTCGAGCGGCTCGCCCATCCCTGGCAGGGCTTCGCGCCAGAGATTCGAGAAGTCGACGTAGTTCGCGCCGGACCGCACCGAATCGTCCTGGAGACCGTGCAGACGCTGGTATTTCGAGTTGCATAGGACAAGCCGATTGCTTGAATCCCACAGTACAAAGGCTTCGGATATGGCCTCTATCGCATCACGCAGGCGCTGGTCGGCGGTCGCTGCGGCCTCCGCTTCGCGCTTGCGGTCGGTAACGTCGAAAGCGATGCCCACGAGGCTCGCCTGGCCGGTCTCCTCGTCCTCGACCAGTTCGGCGCGCTTATGCAGCCAGATCCACCGTCCGTCGGCGGCGCGAATGCGAAACTTGACGTCGATGAAATCGCCGCTCCGCTCGAGGGCGAGCTGCGCAATGCCTTCAAGACTTTGGTCCTCCGGATGCATCAGGCCCTGCAGTTCCGATACCGTCCAATGGACCGGCCGTTCGACGAGACCGAGAACGTTGAACATCGACGCCGACCAGGCGATTCGTCCGTTGTCCAAGTCCCACATCCAAAGACCGCAGCGACCGCGGTTCAGCGCCAGTTCCAGGCGTGCGCGAACGGCGCACTGCTCGCGGAAACGTCTGCGATTGATCCGCGCTTCGGCCGCGCAAAGGCCACCCCAAGCGACGATGAGCGCCACTGTCGAGCCGAGCAGGAGCGCCATCGCTGTCGCCGAGCGCCGCCACGCCGCCAAGTGGCTTTCGACAGGGGAGGCGAACGCGACGCGCCAGGCTTTCGCCGGGAGGAACCTGACCGCGGCGAACCTGTCTCCGGCGGCGTCACGCGAAACCCGAACGACACTCGCCTCGCCGCCTTGGATCGGGAGGGTGTCCGGGTCGAGCCGGGCCTTGCCAGCCCTCTCCGGAGGGTCGTCGGCGACGGGCCGCCCCGCGCGGTCAACCAGAACCGCCCCGGCGAGCCGTTCCTCGGGATAGGCTTCGAGCACGCGCCTGAAGATCTCCGGGGGCGGCGCTTCCGGGGCGGCGGTCAGCGCGGCGTTGAGGCGCGCAGCGATCAGGCTCGCGCGCATATCGACCTCGCGAGCAGCCTCGCGAAGCGCGAGATCGCGCTCGACCAGCAGATGCCGCACCGTAACGACGGTCACGAGGAGGACCGCAATGACGACGCTGATCGAGGCGGCTGACGCGCCCCAGCACGGGCGCGGCGACGCTATGGGTCGCGCCGGTGCGTCGCTGGCGCGTCCGACCGCTCCGCTTGGGCAAGCCCGCGCGTTTGCCGCGCTTGCACGCGTCATTGTCGTTCTCACACCCTGCCAAAGAAGTCGGGCAAACCCGCCGTTCGACCCGAATCACTAGGATAAGAATCCTTGTGCGAATCTTTGTCCAGCCCCCTTGACAGAGGTCTAATGAAATTTGGGGACAAGCCGAGAACGCCGCTGCGCCCCGACGCCTGGCCGAGGATCGCGGCCGTCGCGTCAGGTCCTGCGGCGTTCCGCAGTCTTCCGGACCGTCAGCCTCCTGCGGCTACATCAGGCTGCGCGTGACGATGTCGCGAACGTCCGGCGACAGCGCGGGCCGATCGGCGATCCGCTTCAGCATCGCTTCGGCCATGCCGCGCCTCTTTTCCTCCAGCGATCGCCAGGAGCGCATCGCTGTGAGAAGGCGTGCGGCGATCTGCGGGTTGGTCGGATCGAGAGCGACGACCATCTCTTCGAGAAACGCGAAGCCCGCTCCATCGGCGCGGTTGAACTGCGTGTGGTTGGCCGTAAAGCCGCCGATCAGCGCCCGCACACGATTCGGATTGGACATCGAGAATCCCCGATGATTCATCAGCCTGCGCACGCGGTCGAGCGTCTCCCCTTCCGGGATCTGCGCATTCAGCGCGAACCACTTGTCGAGGATGAGCGGCTCCATGGCGTAGCGCCGGCTGAAGGCGTCCGAGGCGCGCTCCCGCCCGGCGTTCGGCTTCAGGACGATCTGCGCGAGCGCGCCGAAGCGCTCGGTCATGTTATCGGATTCAGCGAGTTGACGGTGCGCTCGCTCGAGCCCGTCGATGATGTCACCATCAGCGTAAAGGGCGAGCGCGACGTTGCGCAAACCCCGTCGGCCGGCCGACTCCGCGTCGGCGCTGAAGGGCCTCGAGTCCGCGAGCCATTCATGCAACTCCGTCAGAGCGCTCGCCTGCTTACGGCCGAGCGCGCCGCGCAGCGCCTTGCGTGCCGCATAAATCCCATCCGGATCCACATCCTCGCCGATCTCGCGGGCAATGTCGGCTTCTGTCGGAAGCATCATCGCCTGCGCCGCAAAAGCCGGGTCGATCCGGCTAGCGCGCGCATCGTCGATCAAAGCGCCGAACGCCGAAATGAGGCCCTCGTTTCGCTCCGGCGCGCGGCCTGAGCGAATTGCGTTCACACCGCGCAGGAGCACGCGCGTCGCCAGGCTTTGCAGCGCCTGCCAGCGGTTGAAATTGTCGCTGTCGCGCCGCGACAGGACAATGAGGTCTTCTTCCGTGAGGTCGTCCTCGACGCGCACCGGCGCGGAGAAGCCGCGCAGGAACGAAAGCGTCGGCCGCCGCGGAACGTCACGAAACACGATCGACCGCTCGGCGTCCGTCAATTCAAACACGCCCTCGGCAAGCTCTCCCGGCGTCGCATCGGCGGAGGACAGAGCGAAGTCGCCCCCTTGCGGATTGACGAGGCCGAGCGCAAGCGGCAACGTCACCGGCAGTTTGGTCGGCTGTCCCGCAGTCGGAGCGAGCATCTGGCCGATGTCGACCCGATAGGTCTTGGCCGCGGGGTCGTAGGCGGTGCGCACGGTCACCCTCGGCGTGCCGGCCTGGGTGTACCAGCGCATGAACCGGCTGAAGTCGCGCCCCGAGACCTCAGCGAAGCAGCCGATGAAGTCCTCGACCGTGGCCGCCTTGCCGTCGTAGCGATGAAAATACATGTCCATGCCGGCGCGGAACGCGTCCGAGCCGATGAGGCGCTTCAGCATCCGGACCACCTCGGCGCCCTTCTGATAGACCGTCGCGGTGTAGAAGTTGCTGATCTCGTTGTAGACCTCCGGCCTCACGTTGTGCGCGAGAGGACCGGCGTCTTCGGGGAACTGAGCTGAGCGCAGCGCCCGCACTTCGGCTATGCGCTTCACCGGCGCAGAACGCATGTCTGCGGAGAACTCCTGGTCGCGGAAGACCGTCAGGCCCTCCTTGAGACAGAGCTGGAACCAATCGCGGCAGGTCACCCGATTGCCGGTCCAATTGTGAAAGTACTCGTGCGCGATCACCCCTTCGATGCTCGCGTAGTCGTCGTCGGTCGCCGTCTGCTGCGAGGCGAGAACGTATTTGTCGTTGAAGATGTTGAGGCCCTTGTTCTCCATCGCCCCCATATTGAAGTCGGACACGGCGACGATGTTGAAGACGTCGAGATCGTATTCCCGTCCGTAGACCCGCTCGTCCCACGCCATCGCACGCTTGAGGGCGTCCATCGAGTATTGCGCGCGTTCCTGGCGGCCCGGCTCGACGTAAATGGCAAGGGCGACGTTGCGTCCCGAGGCGGTGACGAAGGAGTCGGAAACGTGCGCAAGATCGCCCGCCACCAGCGCAAACAGATAGCATGGCTTCCTGTGCGGATCGCTCCAGACCGTCCAGTGACGGCCTCCGGCCGACTCGCCGGCGCTTTCGAGATTCCCGTTGGCGAGCAGAACCGGCGCCTCGGCGCGATCCGCCTCCAGCCGCACGCGATAGGTCGAAAGCACGTCCGGACGATCGAGAAAATAGGCGATGCGACGAAACCCTTCCGCCTCGCACTGGCTGCAATAGGCGGAGCCGGACCGATAGAGACCCATCAGTTTGGTGTTGGCCGCAGGATCGAGGCGCGTCTCGATCTTCAGCTTAAAGCGGCCCTCGGGCGGCTTCGGCAACACGAAGTGCGACGGGCACGCCTCATAGGCTCCCGCCTCGAGCGCTTGGCCATCGAGTTCTGCGGACACAAAAACGAGTTCGTCGCCGTCGAGGGAAAGGTCGACGCCGGCGCGGCCGGCCGGATTGGGCCTCATCGCCAGGGTCGAGACGACCCGCGTGGCGTTGCGGTCGAGCGATATATCCAAATCGACCGCATCAATGAAGAAATCCGGGACGCGATAGTCGACGAGGCGAACAGGCTGCCCGACCGAGGTGCGCATGGGCGCTGGCCTTTCCGAATGTTCGATTGGCGCTCTTGAGTTAAGGAGACGCGATCGCGCTAGACAACTCTGCTACCAGCGCCGCCTGCGCCTGTCAGACCGGCGCCAAGCCGACCGCCGCCGTGGGGGTAAACTTCAATCCGTACCGAAGCAAGGCCTTTTGCAGGCTCGGCTGCGGCTCCCTGCCGCTGGTGAAGACCGCGGCGCCGGCGCCAAGCGACACTCCGCTGCAGCGCGCGGGCCCCAGCAGCGAGTCGAGGCGACGCGCGATCGCCGGGGCGGGATCGACAAAGGGGACCGGCCAGGGAGCGAGCCGCTCGAGCGCGTCGATCAGCAAGGGAAAGTGGGTGCAAGCGAGCACGACGTGGTCCGTTCGCCTATCCCGCGCCTCGATGAAACATGGCGCAATCTCATGCGCGATTTCCGCGTCGTCGACCGATTCTCCACGCATGGCGCGCTCGGCGATTGGCGCAAGCTTCGCCGAGCCGACGAGCGTGACGTCGCAATGGGCCGCATGATCGCGCACGAGCGCGTGGGTATAACCGCGGGCGACGGTCCCGCGGGTTGCGAGCACGCTGATGAGCCCCGAGCGCGAAGCCATGGCCGCCGGCTTGATCGCCGGCACGACGCCGACAAACGGCAGGCGAGGATAGGCCGCCCGCAAGCCTGGCAGGGCCAGGGTCGAGGCTGTGCTGCAGGCGATGACGACGACGTCGGGCCGATGATCCGCGATAGTTCGCGCCATCACCGTCTCGACCCGCGCCACGAGCTCCGCCTCGCCGAGCCGTCCGTACGGAAAAGCCGCGTCGTCAGCGACATAAACGATATCGACGTCCGGCCTAAGTCGGCCGATCTCGGCAAGCACCGTGAGGCCGCCGAGTCCGGAATCGAACACGAGCGCCCGCGGCGCCCAGTCTCCGTGAGGTTCCTTGTCGGGCAAACTTCCCACCTTTACCTGCGCTCTTTTCTCCCTATCGTCGAACGCGTTTATGGCAAATCCCCGATGAGCAAAGTCCAAGGACGTTCCCTGAAACAAGGAGCCGCAATGCATCGGATTTAGGCCGATGTTGGCAAAAATTCATGCCGAAAGAGGGTGGAGTCCAAAGGGTTCGGCAAAGCTCCTCCGGGCGACAGAGGTTAACTCGGCGAAAAAGGAAATTGGTCCCCGTTCGTGCGGAAGCGGTGATGATTCGGGTCCAAGGCGCGGTCGCTCAAGGCTGAGTTGTTGCCCCAGGCGGTTCCTGTCTACCGCTTTCAAGGCCCATTCAAGTCACGGGTCTTTGAACCGCGCCAGACCCGAGACCATTGACCGGCGGGCCGACGACGGACAATGGAAAGTCTCCCACGTTGCTCGGCGGAGAATCGCCCCACCAACATGTCGCCGTCCGACGCCTCCCTCAGCGCCGACGCGCTCGATCACCTCGTTCAGCCGGCGCCGCCCAGCGCCGCCGAACGCCGCGGCCTGGCGATCGCCGTTATCGCCGCGGCCGCGATGCATCTGGTGATTCCGTTGGCGCTCCTCATCTTCTACTGGCTGTCGCCCGCCCCCGCGCCGCCCGTCGAGGAAATTCCGGTGGAAGTCGTGGTCGAGCCTCCGCCACCGCCCCCGAAGCCGAAGGAACAGCCAAAGCCGCCGCCCCAGCGGGAGGACGAGCGGCCCGCCTACGACGCGCCGAGCGCCGCGACGCAGGAAAAGGCGAACCGCGAGTCCCGGGACGAGAAGACGACGGCTCCCGCCCATAAACCGGAGCTGTCGCAGAACGCCGGCGCGCCCCAGCAGTCCGAGCAGCCGCCAGCCGCGGAAGAGAGGAAGGCCCAATCCCCGCCGCCGCCGGAGATGCAGCGGGCCCCGGACGCCGAACAGCCGGCCGCGCCGTCCTCCTCGCCCGCGGAGGCCGACGCAACGCCTCCCGCCGAGACCGTCGAGCCGAAGCCTGCACCGCCGCCAGCGCCGCCAGCCAAGGCGCCGCCGGGCGTTCCCGTGCCGGACGCCGACGAGCTGCCGACATATCAGTTCGCCCATGCGGCGACGGAATCGCCGGTTATCGGCGGCAATGCCGACACGCGATATTTTACGATTGTTTACGGAATGATTCGCTCGCATTTCCGACCGCCGAACATTCATATGCCGCCCCGGGGCGGGGCGATCGTGTTCACGGTCGACGAGTCCGGCAATCTCGTCCAGCGCAAGCTGATCGCCTCGAGCGGGTCGCCGAATCTGGACATCGCGGTCATGACCGCCATCGCGGAGGCCTCGCCGTATCCGGCCCCGCCCGACTGGCAGCCTAGGTCGATGCGGCTCGTTTATGGCCGGTAAAATTCGTGACGGGTCGAGCTCTCCGTGTCGGACGTCGAGCCGGTCGACGGCGAGCAGGCTCATGTCGCGCCGCTCCCGAAATAGGCGTCGAAAAACGAGGAGGCTAGAGAGACGCCAGAATTTTCCGCGCCGCCTTGAGATGCGGAACGTCGACCATCTTGCCGTCGATCCCGAGCGCGCCGGCGTCCGGGTTCGCCTCGAAGGCGGCGACGATCTTTCGCGCACGCTCGATTTCGGCGTCCGACGGCGCATAGCAGCGGTTGATCGGGGCGATCTGGTCCGGGTGGATCGCCATCCGCCCGGAAAAACCGTCGCGCCGGGAGCGCCGGCAATCGCTTTCGAATCCGTCCGTGTCGCGGAAATCGACGAACACCGTGTCGATGGCGGAGACCTCTGCGGCCGAAGCAGCGAACAGGCATTGGGCGCGCGCGACCTGATAGGGAAACGTCCAGGCGCCGTCGTCCTCGCGGTTTGCCGTCGCTCCGAGCGCCGCGGCGAGGTCCTCTGCGCCCCAGGTCAGCGCCGCAAGCCGCGGTTGGCCCGGCGCATAGGAGCCGAGCGCGAACATGGCCTTCGCAGTCTCGGTCGCCAGGGTCGCCAGCTTGACCGAACCGAGCGCCATTCCGGCGCGCGCCTCGAGTGCGTCGAGATAATGGGCGATTCTTTGGATGTCCGAAGCGCCGGTGGTCTTCGGGATCATGAGAGCGTCGAGGCCGGGCCGCACGACCGCCGCCAGATCGTCCAGCATGAGCCCCGTGTCGAGCGCGTTGACCCGCACGAAGAGCGACCAGTCGCGCCGGCCGGGGCGGTCGATGAGTCGCTGAACGAGCGCCCGCGCCACAGTTTTTTGCGCCGGCGCGACGGAATCCTCGAGGTCGAGAATGAGCGCATCGGCGCCGGAGCGAGCCGCCTTTTCGAACTTGCGTTCGGAATCGCCCGGGACGAACAGAAGAGAGCGCAATTTCATGGCCAGACTTCCGCAACCGACGGCCGGGACCTGCAGCCCAGACGCCACGCAAGTCTGGTTGGTGATGAAGACGTTTTCAACGTCGATCGGGCCGCGAGCAGCATCGTTGCGTTCCGATAGCTCACTCAACCAAGTCCGGTGTGGACCGCGCCAGGCGCCTCGAGCTCCTCTCTCGCGGCGCCAAACCCGTCGCTGTCGGCGAGTCGGTAGCCCGCCGCCACGACCGCCGCGCCGAATATGCGTTCGACCGCATGCTCGAGTCCGCCGTCGAGCAGCCCCTCCTCTTGGGGAAAAGCCTCCGAGAGCCCGAGCTTGCGCAGCGGCGCGAGCGCCTCGGGCCGGACCCAGAACATCGTCCCGCCGAAGAAATCGAGGCGAAACGCGTCCGCCGCCACCCCCATTTTCCCTGCGAGGTCCAGCACCGTCTTCCGGTTGACCGACCAGGACAATTCCTCCGAATAGGTTTTGCTCGGCAGCCGGAAGGCGCGCGGGCCGATCATCCCGACGGACGGATCGCGCTCGAACATGTCGAGGACCGAGGCGGCGAGACCCGGGGCGGCCAGGAGGTCGAACAGCAGGCGCCTGCGCCAGATCGCGCCCATGTGAGACTTGCGCCCACCGTCGCTCGATTTCTTTCCGTGGACCTTGCAGACGTATCGGTAGCGTTCGAGGCGGCCGCTCTCCAAAAGGACCAGGAACGGTCGCACGTCGCGGCCCCGGTTCTCCATCACCTCGACGTCCGCGTCCGGAAAATCGCGACCGATCGCCTCGACCAGATTCTCGCGCGCGGGAACCGTCGTGACAATCAGATCGAAGGGAATCGTCAGGCGCTTCAGGACGCCCGCAATGTCGGCCCATGTCTCCTCGTAATAGATGTGAACGAGGATGGCGGTCGCGTTTGTGCCCGCGCGGCGAGCCGCCGAACGCTCGAGGGGGGCGGCGTCCGTCCAGCCGTCGAGCAACTCGGGATGGGCTGCGATCAGATCTCCATCGAGCGAAACGCCGATGTTGAGCATGTGCTGGTTGAACGTCGTGAAGCGCTTGCGCAGCGGTTTCGGGCCGACCGAGAAAATCGAAAACCCGTCGAATTCCAAATACTTCTTCTCCTTGAACAGCAGCGCCAGGCGAACGCGAGCCCAGAGCGAGGTCAGCACGCCGAGCTTTTCGAGGCGAAAGCGGCTGGCCTCGATCGAAACGCCTTTCCCCGAGGTCGGTACGACGAGGTAGTCGAGGCCGACCGCGCAGGGTAGCAGCAAGGTCTGGCCGCTGCCGGGCGCGCAGATGCGCAGGTGCGCGATAGACTCATCCCCCTGCGCCCCGATCGGACTGAGTCGGCAGGCCCGCTGAAATCTCAACCGAACTCCTCACGGCGTTGGATGAGGCCTTCCTAGCCGGGACGAGGCGCGGCATCAACATGCGCACCCGCTTGACCAGGCCGCCGCCGCATAGCCAGAATGCGCTTTCGTACGGAGCGAAACGCCCTTTGCCCATGACGCCGGCGCCATGTTGACCGCGCTCTTCGTCGCCGTCGCCGCAGCGCTCGGCCCGGTCGCCCTCGATTCGCCGGCGTCGCCGTTCGCGCCGGCTCCCCAGCCCGTCCCGAAGGAGTTGCGCCTGCTCGCTCCCTCGGGCGCGTTCAACGCGAAATTGCTGCGGGAGTTCGAGCGCGAGAGCGGCTATGCGGTGGCCTATGACGCCTACGGGGACCCGGCCAGAATCCCCTCGTTGCTGAAAGAGCCCTACGACGTGGTCGTGCTGCCGGGGCCGGCCCTCGCGCACGCGATCGGAGCAAGGCAGTTGCGCCCGATCGAGAAAGGCCAGGTTCAGAACGCCCGGCGGATTGCGCCTTCGGTCGCCGGCAAGCTGGCGTCGTACGATGCGACCGGCGGCTACGGTCTCGCCTGGGGCTGGTCGGCGACCGGCCTTCTGTATGACGCCGGCAAGGTTCCCCGGCTGCTCGGGGCGGCCCCCAGCAGCTGGGCCGACGCGCTGGCGCCCGATGTCGCGCGCAGGCTCGCGCCCTGCGGCGTCGCGCTGCCCGACTCGCGCGACGAGATGTTCATCGCCGCCTGGCGCCTGATGGGCGTCGATCCAAGTAGGGTCCGCGACCGGGACGTCAAGGCGGCGGCCGACCTCATCATTCGCGCCCGCGCCGCGGTGCGGCAGCCCGCTTCGCGCGATCCGATCTCGGCCATCGCCGGGGGGGCCGCCTGCCTCACCTTCGGCGGCCCCGCCCAGGCCGCCATCGCCGCACGCCGCAGCCGCGAGGGCGGCCAGGGATCGGAGATCCTGTTCGCCGAGCCGAGGGAAGGCGGCCCGATCGCGATCGACGCGCTCGCCGAGCCACGCGATGCGCCGCATCCAAAAGAGGCGCTCACGCTGATCGATTTCCTGTTGCGGCCGTCGGTCAACGCCGAGGCGACCGCGGCCGCCGGCCTCTCCAGCGCTGAAGCAGAGACGCTGGCGCTGAATTTTCGCGGGCTCTGGCCGGTCGGCGTTTATTATCCGGCGCTCGTTCCCGTCATCGAAAGGGAATGGACGAGGGCCCGCGCCCCGCTGCAACCGGCGCACCCTCCGCAGGCCGGCGCCGCGAGCAACCCGGCGAAGAGCCGAAGAAGGCGATGACCGCGCGACCGCCCAACATCCTCATCGTCATGGCCGACCAGATGGCGCCGGCTTTCCTGCCGATCTACGGCCATCCGCTCACTCGCGCGCCGCACATGCTGGCGCTGGCCGAAAGCGGCGTCGTCTTCGACAGCGCCTATTGCGCAAGCCCGCTTTGCGCGCCGTCGCGAGCCTCGTTCATGACCGGACTCCTGCCGTCGCGCGCTCGCGTCTACGACAATGCGGCCGAATTCGCCGCCGACATTCCGACCTTCGTCCACCATCTGCGACTGCGCGGATACAAGACCGTCCTTTCCGGCAAGATGCATTTCTGCGGGCCGGACCAGCTGCATGGCTTCGAGGAGCGGCTCACGACCGACATCTATCCGGCCGACTATGGCTGGACGCCTGACTGGGACCGCCCGCACGAGCGGCCGAGCTGGTATCACAACATGAGCTCTGTCGTTCAGGCCGGCGCCTGCTTGCGCACCAACCAGCTCGACTTCGACGACGAGGTCGCCTTCACCGCCGAGCGCGCCATCTTCGACATCGCCCGATCGAACGACCGGCGCCCGTTCCTTCTGGTCGCCTCCTTCACCCATCCGCACGACCCGTTTGCCGCGCCGCAGCAATACTGGGATCTCTATCGCGAGGAGGACATCGCCCTGCCCTCGCCCGCGCCCGGGGCGCTCGATCCGCATTCGCGCCGGCTGCGCCATGTCTGCGCCATGGCCGCCGCGCCGGTGACGGAGGATGAAGCGCGCAACGCGCGCCGCGCCTATTTCGGCGCGATCTCCTACGTCGACCACAATCTTGGCCGCCTCATGCAGGCTTTGCGTTCGAGCGGCCTCGCCGAGGATACGATCGTGATCCTCGTCAGCGACCACGGGGAGATGCTCGGCGAGCGCGGCCTCTGGTACAAGATGAGTTTCTTCGAGGGCGCGAGCCGCGTGCCCCTCGTCGTCGCAAGCCCCGGCCGTTTCGCGCCCCGCCGTGTGGCGGCGAGCGTGTCGCTGATCGACCTTCTCCCCACGCTCGTCGATCTTGCCGGCGGCGACGCCGGCGAGCTTGGCTCGTCGATCGACGGACGCAGCCTCGCCCCGCACCTCGCCGGAGTCCAGGGCCACGACGAGGCGATCGGCGAATACCTCGCCGAAGGCGCGATCGCGCCGATGGTGATGATCCGCCGCGGCGCGCTCAAGTTCATCCACTCTCCGCCCGACCCCGATCAGCTCTACGACCTCGGTCGCGACCCGGGCGAGCGCCGCAACCTGGCCGGCGAGCGGGGCCATGCCGGGGAGGTCGCGACCCTGCGCGCCGAGAGCGCCCGGCGTTGGGACCTTGCCGCGCTCGACGCCGAGGTGCGGGCGAGCCAGCGCCGCCGACGCCTGGTCGGCGCGGCGCTGTCGAAGGGCGCGGTCCGCGGCTGGGATTTTCAGCCGTTCCGCGACGCGACGAAACAGTACATGCGCAACAGCATGGACCTCGACGACCTCGAGCGAACCGCCCGCTTCCCACGGGTTGGCCCCGAATAGGAGCGCGTCGGCTCGCCAAATTCGGACTCCCCAGCAGCCCAAAAGCGCGCTAGCCTCACGGCCTTGGAGAGCTCGCCATGGCCATCCAGAGCAAGAGGCCGGTCGATGTGGCCGACCGCGCCGCGCGGCGGCGCGAACGGCGGAGCGCGGACGCCGCATGGCGGCGCGAGACTTTTCGCCTGCCCCGGCTCGAGGCGCGCGCCAAGGCGCGCGAATGGTTCGAGCGCTTCCCCAAGGCCGCCTACATGACCGAGATCGAATCGTGGCGGGAGCTCCCCGGCGACGAGATCGAGTTCGTCATGCGCCGTCTGCCGACAGCCGATTGAG
>DASRSL010000076.1:0-4763 GCA_035656495.1 Roseiarcus sp. | reverse complement strand
CCACCCGCTCGTCGGCTCGGGCTTCGTCCTGCCGACCGGCGTCCAGGCCGGAGGCTATATCGCCGTTCCGGGAGAATGCTCGATCAGTCTTATTGCGAAGACGCCCCCGGGCGTTCCGCTCGACCGCGTGCGCGAGGGCATCGAGGCTGCGGTGCGCTCGGCGATTTCTGACCGCCGCGTGCAAGTCCGCTTCTCTTATCCTGCCCGCCGGGACCACCCGATCGGCGGGCAGCCGTTCGAAAATGCCTGGGAGCCCGTGCGTCTCGATCGGCTCGTCTCTGCGGTTCGCACGATTCGACACGACCGGGGGAAGATCGAGGCGGCGCCATACTGGTCTGAGCTGCCGATCTTCGCCGCGCTGGGCATCCCGGGAGTCTATTTCGCGCCCGGAGACATTCGCATCTGCCACACGGCGGAGGAGAATGTGGCGCTCAGGGATTACCACGATGGAATCCTCGCCCTCGCTCTCTTCCTGGCCGGACCGGACAGGTCTTGACGGATAGCCGCGCTCCCTGAAACTTAGCCGGTCGCGAGCGAAACGGGCGACCCACATCGTGGCGCCTACGCGCGGAACGAAGCTTACCTCGGAGGAAACGCACATGCAGACGAGTCTATTGCGATCGGCGATCGCAGGCTTTGCTGTCGGCGGCCTCGTCTTGCACGCGTCGATGGCGCAGGCGGGCGAGACGGTCGGGCCGGACGGAGAAAAGGCGACGCCCACGAGCGCGCTCGCTCTCACTGACGCCGAAGCCGCCAAGCTCAAGGAGGGCAAACATACGGCGGCGCTCTGTTGGCACACGGCGGCCGATTTCGTGACCGCGGTCACGGCCGGAGCGACCGACGAGTTCAACCGGCTCGGGGTGACCGTCGTCGCTCAGACCGACGCCGAGTTCAGCCCCGCCAAGCAGCAGAACGATATTGCGACCGTTCTGGCCAAGAAGCCGAGCGTCATTCTCGCATTGCCGCTCGACCCCGTGACCTCGGCCCAGGCGTTCAGGCCGGCCGTTGCGGCGGGGGTGAAGATCGTCCTTCTGTCCAACAAGCCGAAGGGTTTCGTTCAGGGCAAGGACTATGTCACGATCGTCACCGACGACCTGTTCCAGATGGGCAAGCACGCGGCGGACGCGCTGGCCGCGGCGATCGGGAACAAAGGCAAGATCGGCTACATCTACCACGATGCGCAGTATTACGTGACGAACCAGCGCGACAAAGCCTTCAAGACGACGATTGAAAGCGAGCACCCGGACATCAAGATCGTCACTCAGGCGGGCATCGCGGATCCGGCGCGCGCGCAGGACATTGCCCAGGCGATGCTCCTGAAAAATCCCGACCTCGACGGGATTTATGTGACCTGGGCGCAACCTGCGGAAGGCGTGCTTGCCGCATTGCGTGCGGCAGGAAACAAGCACACGAAGATCGTCACGCTCGACCTTTCCGAGCCGATCGCCCTCGACATGGTCAAAGGCGGGAACGTCGCGGCGATCGTCGCCGACAAGGCCTACGAGCTCGGGCGCGCCATGGCGACCGCTGCCGGCTACGGTCTTCTTGACAAGCCGGCGCCGGCTTTCCTCGTCGCTCCGGTTCTCACCGTGACGAAGGACAACGTCGTCGAGGGCTGGAAGGAGTCGCTACATCGCGAGCCGCCGAAGTCGATCCAGGATGCGCTGAAGTGAGACCAACGACGCGGGCTTCGAAGAAGCCGGCGTGATTCGTTAGTCGAAGGCCGCGACGGGGCTGCCGCGCGATGGGAGGGCGTGCCGGAGGCGCGCCGCCCTCGGCTGCAGGGAGGAGAGAGGTTGGTCGCGTCGTCGTTCAGCCGCTATGTGATCTATCTCGGCTTTTTCGCGATCCTGGCGGCGTTCTCGATCGTCCTGCGCGACGAGGGCTTCGCCAGTCCCGCCAACCTCCTCAACATCGTGGAGCAGACGACGCCCGTCACCGTCATGGCGGTCGGTACGGTGTTCGTGCTCACGGCAGGCGAAATCGACCTCTCGATCGGGTCGGTTGTCGCGGTCTCCGCGCTGCTCGCGGCTACGGCCCTGCGCAACTGGCCGTGGCCGGTCGGCGTCGGCGTAGGCCTTGGCGCGGGCGCGGCGGTCGGCGCCGTCAACGGCGCCCTTGTCGCCTATGGCCGGCTTCCCTCCTTCCTCGTCACGCTCGGCACCATGGGCGTCTTCGCCGGCGTCGCGCGCCGCCTCACCAATCTGCAATCGGTTCCGATCGAGAACGACGCCTTCAATGGCCTTTTCGGATCGAGCGCGCCATTCGGCGTTCCTTCCCTCGTGCTGTGGAGTACAGCTGCGGTTGCGGTCGGGTATTTCGTCTTCGGGGAGACGCGGTTCGGCGCGCATGTCCACGCCATCGGCGACAGCGCGGAAGCCTCGCGCGCGAGCGGCATCAAGGTCCTTCGCCTGCGCTTTACGGTCATGCTGCTGAGCGGGTTGCTGGCGTCGCTCGCCGGCCTCCTCTACGCAGGGCGGTTGAACGGCGCCCAATATACGCTCGGCGAGTCCGACCTCCTGACGGTGATCGCCGCCGTCATCGTCGGCGGCACGCGGCTCAGCGGCGGCGTCGGCTCGATTCTCGGCGCGCTTGTCGGCTCGCTGCTCATGGGCATGCTGAACAATGGCTTGATCCTGATGGGCTACCAGCCATCCGACCAGATGATTGCACGCGGGCTGATCATCCTGATCGCCGTTGCGCTCACGCTGCGCGAGCTCAATCGCTGAAATGGAGGCCATCAATGTTCCTCGACGTGATCCGGCGCCGCAATCCGCAACTGATCGAGCAGGCGATCGCGCTGCATCAAGCCGGGAAGCTGCCGGCCAACGCCTATGTCATCGATCTCGACGCGGTCGAGATGAACGCCCGCATGATGGCGGACGCCGCGGCGAAGCTCGACCTCAAGACTTTCGCGATGACGAAGCAGATGGGCCGCAATGGATCCTTCTGCGCGGCGGTCAAGCGCGGCGGAATCGGCAAGGCGGTCGCCGTCGACATGGAATGCGCCCGCGCCGTGCGTCGCGCCGGATTGGAGGTCGGCCATATCGGCCATCTCTCCCAGGTCCCAAGGCACGAAGCGGACGCCGCGGCGGCCTTGGCGTCCGACTATTGGACGGTCTTCAATCTCGAGAAGGCGAACGAGGCCGGCGCCGCCTCGCAAAAGCGCAACCGGACGCAGCCGCTGCTCGCGCGAATTCGCGCCGAGGGCGACCGGTTCTATCGCGGCCATGAAGGCGGCTTCCCGGCTTCCGACATCGCGTCCGTCGCCGACGCGCTCGACCGCGTCGCGAGCGCGCGGTTCGCCGGAATCACGACCTTTCCCGCTCTCTTGTTCGATCCAGCCAGCCGCAAGGTCAAACCGACGCCGAATCTGGAAACGCTGCGCCGCGCCGCGGAGGCGCTCGCCAGATCCGGCCGCCGCGGCATCGAACTCAACGCGCCTGGAACCACGTCGTCCGTGACGCTCGAGGCGCTGGCCGATGCCGGCGCGACCCAGATCGAGCCCGGCCACGGGCTCACCGGCACGACGCCTTTGCACGCCGTCGAGGACCTGCCCGAAAAGCCCGCGGTCGTCTACTTGACCGAAGTCTCGCATCTCGTCGGCGATGAAGCCTTCTGCTTCGGCGGCGGTCTCTATATCGATCCCGTCTTTCCCGACTATCAGGTCAAGGCGGTCGTCGCCCGCGACCCGACAGTTGCAACGGCGGCGCTCCGAAACGTGGAGATGCCCGCGCCGGCGGCGATCGACTATTACGGCATGATCGACGCAAGCGGCGCGATGAAACCGCGGGTCGGCGACAGCGTCGTGTTCGGCTTCCGGCCGCAGGCCTTCGTGACGCGCGCCTATGTCGTCGGCGTCGCGGGCCTGTCACGCGGCGCGCCGGTCGTCGAGGATTATTGCGACGCCTTCGGCCGCAGCACGGCTTGGCCATGAGGACGGCGGCGTGAGCCTTGCTGCAACAGAGAGGCCGCCGCCCGTCCTGTCGCTCGAGCGCATCCACAAGGCGTTCGGCGGCGTGGTCGCGATCGAGGACTTCACGCTCGACGTCTATCCCGGCGAGGTTTTGGCGCTGGTCGGCGACAACGGCGCCGGCAAATCGACGCTGATCAAGATCATCGCCGGCGTCCATCGGCCGACGCGCGGACGAATGCTGATCGACGGAGCCGCAGCGAGCTTCCGCGATCCGAGCGAAGCGCAGGACCACGGAATTCAGGTCGTCTATCAGGACCTCGCGCTCGCCGACAGGCAGCCCGTGTACATGAACGTGTTTCTCGGCCGCGAACTGACGACGGGCCTCATGCGCAGGCTCAATCGGCGGCGGATGATCGCCGAGACGGAAGCGCTTCTGAAAGACCTCGACGTCCGGGTTCCCTCCGCGCAGGCGGCGGTGCGCGACCTGTCGGGCGGCCAGAGGCAGGGCGTCGCGATCGCGCGCGCGACGCATTGGGCGGCGAAGCTCATTCTGATGGATGAGCCGACCGCCGCGCTCGGCGTCGCGGAGACGGCGAAGGTCGAGGACATCATCCGCGGCCTGAAAGCCCGCAATTTTCCCATTCTCATCGTCAGTCACAATCTCGACCAGGTCTTTCGGCTGTCGGACCGCATCTGCGTGCTGCGCCGCGGTCGCCAGATCGGGATTCGGGAGACAGCGAGCGTCGGCAAGAACGAGATCGTGTCGATGATCACCGGTTTGAGTTGATCGTGCGTTCCTGAACCTCCGCGCGCTTTCCCCACGCCTGGGCCTTGCCGTCAAACAGCG
>DASRSL010000075.1:0-3095 GCA_035656495.1 Roseiarcus sp. | reverse complement strand
GGCGTAATGCGAGAGCAGAGCAACCATCTGCGGGTCGGCGAAACGCCGATAGACGCCGGTGTCGCCGCCTCCGCCGGACAGGGTCACGGACATCTTGTGCAGGGCGAGGCGGCTGACCGGAGGCGCCACGCGGCGAACCGCTCCCATGAACGCGTAGACGCAGGCCGACGCGCATTCGCCGGCGACCGGGCCCGACTCCGCGCCGTCGTTGCCGAAGCCGGCGACGACGGCGGCGACGTGCAACTGGCGAAACGCCATGCCCAGCTCCATCGAGGCCACGACATTCCCGCCCGGCGAATTCAGAAACACCACGCTGCGCAAGCCGGAGGCGTAAGCGGCGGTCCGCATGAAATCAATGAATTCCAGCGGCGTGCCTTCCTCGATTACGCCTTCCGCCACGACGACTTGGGGGCATTTGGCGCCGCAGGAGGGGGAGTCCATTCGCGCCACACGAAATTTCATCGGGCTCTGCTGGGCGTGCGCCGCCGGGGCGACGAGCGACACGGCGAGCATCGCGAGCAGCACGGCGAGCCCACGACCCAAGAACGCCAAGCGCGGCGCCCTCGCTACGCGCGGAGTGGTGGGCGGTGACGGTCTCGAACCGCCGACCCTCTCGGTGTAAACGAGATGCTCTACCAACTGAGCTAACCGCCCTTCTCCGGCCGTGTGAATGGCGCCGGTTCCCACGTCAACACTACCCTTTCGGCCGAGCATGGCCAAGCCCTTCTCATCACGTCCTCTCGACATGACGTTCGGCCTCGGCCGAAGAGATCAACCCACGTGCCCGCCGTCGGGAAAGGGCGATCTCGTCGCACTCGCTCCCGGCGATTTCATGGCATCCAGACGCTCTGGCGGCCTTACTTTTTCGCCGCCTTCTTCGTATTCAGGCTCGCCTTCAGGGCGGCGCCGGCTTTGAAACGCGCATTCTTCGAGGCCGCGATCTTGATCTCCTTGCCGGTGGCCGGATTGCGGCCCTTACCGGCGGCGCGCTCGCGCACCGAGAAGGTGCCGAAGCCCACCAGTCGCACTTCGTCGCCTTTCTTGAGCGATTTGGCGATGCCGTCGAGCACGGCCTCGAGCGCCGTCGCGGCGCTGACCTTCGTCAACTCCGCCTCCTTGGCGATATGTTCGACGAGCTCGAGTTTATTCATTTTGGCCTCTCCTCTGCCTTGCGCGACGCTGCCGCGACGTCGCCCGCTCATCCCGCGATTGGCCGCCCGCCGCCTTCACACACGTGTCAGCGAATCGACGCCTGGGGTGAACCATAGCTCGCCAATGTGCGGTGGAAACGCAAGGCTCCCCGAAGCTCGAAGCCC
The DNA here is from genome assembly GCA_035656495.1 of Roseiarcus sp. GTDB lineage: Bacteria > Pseudomonadota > Alphaproteobacteria > Rhizobiales > Beijerinckiaceae > Roseiarcus. The sequence continues at coordinate 1,779 of DASRSL010000075.1, read as the reverse complement.
AAAAAACCAGGGTTTGTCTACGAATTTCGCTCAGTTGACAAAAAAAAGGCCGCGAATCCGAGGATTCGCGGCTTCTTGCAACTAGGCGCCCAGGGTCAGTGCGCGACGATGCCCGCCGCGTCGTCATCTCCCGCGATCGGGGCGGCCGGCGCCTTGCGGTCCTCCTCCCAAACGATCGACTTGGGCTGACGCATCAGGGCGTGTGCGAGCACCTCGTCCATCCGAGAGACCGGGACGATCTCGAGCCCGTTCTTGACCGAATTAGGGATATCGGCCAGGTCCTTGGCATTGTCCTCGGGAATCAACACCTTCTTGATGCCGCCGCGCAGAGCGGCGAGCAGCTTCTCCTTGAGGCCGCCGATCGGCAGGACGCGTCCGCGCAACGTGATTTCGCCCGTCATCGCGAGGTCGCGCCTGACCGGAATTCCCGTGAGCATCGAGACGATCACGGTCGCCATCGCGACACCCGCCGACGGCCCGTCTTTCGGCGTGGCGCCCTCGGGAACGTGAACGTGAACGTCGCGCTTGTCGAACAGGGGAGGCTCGATCCCGAAATCGACGGCCCGCGAACGCACGTATGACGCCGCGGCCGAAATCGATTCCTTCATCACGTCCTTCAAATTGCCGGTCACCGTCATGCGACCCCTGCCGGGCATCATTACGCCTTCGATCGACAGCAGTTCGCCGCCGACCTCGGTCCACGCCAGACCCGTCACCAAGCCGACCTGATCATCCGCCTCGATCTCGCCATACCGATACTTCGGCACGCCGAGAAAATCCGCGACATTCTTGGCGGTGACGTCGATCGACTTTTTCTTGTTGGTGAGGATCTCCTTGACCGCTTTCCGCGAGAGATTCGAAATCTCCCGCTCGAGGTTACGAACGCCGGCCTCGCGAGTGTAGCGACGCACCAGTTCCATCAGAGCGCTGTCGTCGACATTGAATTCCTTCGCGTCGAGACCGTGCTTGGTCATCGAATGGGGCAACAGGTGACGCTTGGCGATTTCGATTTTCTCGTCCTCCGTATAGCCGGCGATTCGGATGATCTCCATGCGGTCCATCAGCGCCGGCGGAATGTTGAGCGTATTGGCCGTCGTGACGAACATCACGCTCGACAGATCGTAATCGACCTCGAGATAATGATCGTTGAAAGTGGCGTTCTGCTCGGGGTCGAGAACCTCCAATAGCGCAGAGGACGGATCGCCGCGGAAATCCATTCCCATCTTGTCGACCTCGTCGAGCAGAAACAGCGGATTGGAGCTCTTGGCCTTGCGCATCGATTGGATGACCTTGCCGGGCATCGAGCCGATGTATGTGCGGCGATGGCCGCGAATCTCGGCTTCGTCACGCACGCCGCCCAACGACATTCGCACGAACTCCCGGCCCGTCGCCTTGGCGATCGACTTGCCGAGCGAGGTCTTGCCCACGCCGGGGGGCCCGACGAGGCAGAGGATGGGCCCGGTCAGCTTATTGGCGCGCTGCTGCACGGCGAGATATTCGACGATCCGGTCCTTGACCTTTTCCAGGCCGAAGTGATCGGCGTCGAGAAGCGCCTGCGCCGCCGGCAGGTCCTTCTTGATTTTCGACCTCTTCTGCCACGGAATCGACAGCAGCCAATCCAGGTAGTTACGCACCACTGTCGCTTCCGCGGACATCGGCGACATCTGGCGGAGCTTCTTGAGCTCGGCGAGCGCCTTCTCGCGCGCCTCCTTGGTCAGCTTGGTGCCCTTGATGCGCGCTTCGAGCTCGGACATTTCGTCCTTGCCGTCCTCGTCGCCG
>DASRSL010000074.1:0-27282 GCA_035656495.1 Roseiarcus sp. | reverse complement strand
GCCTGCGTTGCGCTCGGCGAGGCCGTTTTGCACCTCGATCGCACAACGCACCGCGTCGACCACGCTGCGGAACTCGACGATCGAGCCGTCGCCGGTGCGCTTGACGATGCGGCCGTGATGGGCGGCGATGGCGGGGTCGATGAGATCGCTGCGCAGGCCCCTCAAACGCGCGAGCGTTCGCTCCTCGTCGGCGCCGGCGAGCCGGCTGTAGCCGACGACGTCGGCGACCAGAATCGCCGCGAGCTTCCGGGTCTCTCGCTCATCGCGTCCTCCGGCCGAGGGCAGACTAGCACAAATGCCAAGACCGGGCAGCCGAACGGCGTCGAGACATCATGGCGACCGAACAGGAGGTCCGCTTTCGACCGAACGACTTGAGCGAGGTCGCCGAACATATCAGTGCTGCCCGACGGCTCGGCGATTTGCGCGTGTTCCGGCCTGCAATTGGCTCGGCGCGTCGGGCCAGGATGGCGCTGGGTCATGGCGCCAAGATTCTTCTTGACGAGCGGCGGTGTAATGTTCTATGTTTGTTCGAAGAAAACATGCACAGTTTCTTCGGCGAACCCTATGGCCGGAGGGCAGCCGACGAGACCAATCGAGGAGGCAAAATTTTTCGTCTGGACTGCTCATAACCTATTGAAAAATCTCAAATCGGACGAAGGAATCCAAAAGAATCCAAGAGAATCCAAGCCTGATTCCTTGGTCCTGTTTGGATTGGCTTGGAGGAATTTGGCCTGTGGGCTACAAGTTCGTCAGCCCGCCGCGCGAGCCTGGTCTGATGTGCGGGGATTCGGGGGGCTCGGAAATGGCGTCGTAAGACGTTGAGAAGATTGATTTGGCGCCCGGAACTGGCCGGCGTTGCCCGTCACATCCCCGCCGGCGCCCGCCTGAGCCGTACGTAGAGCGCGCCCGACCCGCCGTGGGCGCGGCCGGCCTCCTCGAAGCCGAGCACGACGGGGCGCAGGTCGGACTCGCGCAGCCAATGAGGCGCGAGCCGCCTGAGCACCCCGCGCTCCTGGCCAAAAGGCGCGGGCTCGTCGAGCGGCCCGCCCTTGCCGGTGACCACGATGACGAGCTTCGCCCCGCGCGCCTGCGAATAGCGCAGGAACCCGCGCAGCGCCCGGTGGGCCTCGGCCTGGGTCATGCCATGCAGGTCGAGCGCCCCGTCGATCGACGCGCGGCCGCGGGCGAGCTCGCGCTTGAGACGCCGCTCGAGCGGCGCGAGCGGCGGCGGGCGAGGCTTTTCAGGCTTCTGAGCCGAGAACGCAGCGGCCGGGGCCGGCGGGGCGGCCGGCTTCGGCGCGAAGGGTCGCGAGGGAGTCGGCAGGCTCGCCCCACGGCGGCGCGAGACGCTGCGCGCGACCTCGGTCCAAAGCGCGATCTCCTCGTCGCTCAGGCGCCGCAAGCGATGTGGCGGCTGGGCCTCCTTCACGGACGCTCTCCGACCGGCGACAGCACGGCGAACGCGCCGCGATGGCGGATCGCCGCGGCGCGCGCGCCGGCCTCGTCGCCGCTGCCGAAGAATATGTCGGCGCGGGCGGCTCCGACAATCGCCGTGCCGGTATCCTGCGCGATCATCAGCCGGCGGAACGGGCGGGGCGACCCGTCCGCCCACGGCAGCTCCGCCTCGATCCAGAACGGCAGGCCGTAGCTCCACAGCGTCCGGTCGACCGCGATCGACCGCAGCGGCGTCAGCGCTACGCCCGCGCCGGCGACCGGACCGAGGCCGGGGTCGAAGTCCTCGACGAGCCTGAAGAACACAAACGAGCGGTTGCGGCGCATGAGCGTCAAGCCCTTCTCGCCCTCGCCCAGGCCCGCGGCGCGCAGCCAGGCCTTGAGGGTCGCGAGCGACATCGCACGCTCGTCGATCTCGCCCGCCTCGATCAGCATGCGCCCAATGGATCTATAGGGCAGGCCGTTTCGGCCGTCATAGGCGAGGCGCGCCCGGCGGCCGTCCGGGAGCTCGACCTGGGCGGCGCCCTGCACATGGATCAGAAAGGCCTCCACCGCGTCGCGCACCCAGACGAGCGGATCGCGCCGCTCCCGTTCGATCGCCTCGCGGTCGTCATAGGGAAGGATGAGGCCGTCGCTTCGCATCCTCCCGCCCGTCACGCCCTCGGGAAACCCTTGCGGCGCCTCGCCCGGCGCGAAGCGCACGAGGTCGCGCGGGCGGGCGAGGATCGGCCAGCGGAAGGCTTCTGTCTCGGAGAGCGAGCCCGCGACGCAGGGCTCGTAATAGCCCGTCAGGAAGCCAGGGTCGGGGACGACGCGGAACGGCCGGAACCGGGTTTCGAAAAAACGCCGGGCCTCCGCCCCGTCCGCGGGAATCGAAGCGAGCGCCGCCTGCGCCGCCTCGATCAGCGCGCGCGTAGGCTTCCTCGCGGGACGGGGCGCCGGTTCCCCGCCGACCAGCGCGCGGGCCGAGCGCGCAAAGCAGCGAAACGCCGCCAGGCAGTCGTCGTCGTGGACGCCCGCCAGGCCTTCGAATGCGAGCGGATCAAGGCGCGGCGCGTCCGCCGTCAACGGTCAGCGTTCCGATTGGGTCGCCGTCAGCCGCCAGTTGGGATCGCGCGATCCCACGTCCCGCACGAAGGTCCACAGGTCGATGTGCTCGACGACCTCGGTCGGCGAGCCGTCGACGACGGCGCCCGCGCTGTCGCGGGTGACCGAGGCGAGCTTGCTGGCGAAGCGCACGGTGATCTGCGCGTTCGGACCGTCGCGCTGCGCGCCGGCGATCGTGGCGCCGTCGATCGACACCACGGTCGTCGTTATCGTGTGGCCCGCCGCAGCGCGGGCGCGGATGGCCGCGTCGAAATTGCCGAACGCGTCCGGCGCCATGAGGCCGCGCAAGGTCGCGCTGTCGCCGGCGGCGAAGGCGTGGACGATCATTTCATAGGCCATGCGCGCCCCCGACAGGAAATCCGACGCAGCAAAGCTCTTGTCCGCATCCGCGATCGCGTCGAGACCCTTCCATGCGCCAGGCTCGGCGACGGACTTCCACCGGTCGATCGCGGGTGGCAAAGCAGACTGAAGAGCCGGCGCCTCTGCCGGCGCGTCCCGCGGGGCGGCCGACGGCCCCGCGGGCCCCGGCGCTCGTCGCAGCGGGGCGAGAAGGCCGCCAGGCGGTCGTGCTCCATCGTTGCGCGTGCCGAGCACCGAGCGCAGCTTGTACACGACGAACAGCGCGACCAGCGCAAAGATGACAGTCGGGAGGTCGATTTCGGGCATCGGGTCCAAATCCTCGCGGGCCGCGTTGGCTGTTCGAAGGGGCTCCGCGTTCCCCCATAACTAGGCCGATGGGGGCGCTTTGGCTAGGAGCGCCTCGGGGCTTGCGTCAGGCCTAGGGATAGTCTCATGCCTTCCGACGAGGAAGAGGGCAATGCGGGACAAATCGACGTGACGCGCGAGGGCGTTGTCGGCGTGGCCGGGGCCGGGGCCTGGGGAACGGCGCTGGCGAACGCCGCCGCGGCCGCGGGGCGAAGGGTCGTGCTTTGGGGCCGAAGCGGCGAGCGAATGCGCCAGCTCGAGACAACGCGGCTGAACGCCAGGTTGCCCGGGATCCGGTTGGCCGCGGCCGCCAGAGCCACGGCCGATCTCGAGGAGCTCGCCCCGTGCGCCGTCATCCTGGTTGCGACGCCGGCGCAGACGACCCGGGCGGCGGCAAGGAAGCTCGCCGCTCTGCCACGGACGGCCCCTCTCGTGAGCTGCGCAAAAGGCATCGAACGCGGCACGCAGGCCTTCATGACGGAGATTCTGCGGCAGGAGGCGCCGGGCCGGCCGGTCGCGATCCTGTCCGGCCCATCTTTTGCCGGCGACGTGGCGCGCGGGCAGCCGACCGCGGTGACGCTCGCCTGCGCGGACGCGGGGATGGCGCGATGGCTTTGCCGGCTTCTGCACGGGCCGAACCTCAGGCTCTATCATTCGAGCGACGTTCGCGGCGTCGAGATCGGCGGAGCGGCGAAGAACGTGCTGGCGATCGCCTGCGGCGTCGCCGCAGGCCGGGGCTTGGGCGCGAGCGCAGGCGCGGCCCTGATTGCGCGAGGCTTCGCCGAGCTGCGCCGGTTCGGCGAAGCCCTGGGCGCGAGACCCGTGACGCTCATGGGCCTGTCCGGGCTCGGCGATCTCGTCCTGACCTGCTCCGCGGCGCAGTCGCGGAACTTCTCGTTCGGCTTGGCGCTCGGGCAGGGCAAGAGCATGACGGAGGCGTCGAAGGGTAGGCTCGCCGAAGGCGTTTTCACCGCGCCGGTTCTGGCTGAGATGGCGAGAGCGCACGGCGTCGACATGCCGATCGCCGGTTGCGTCGAAGCCATCCTCGATGGCTCGCTCGACGTCGCGGGGGCGGTCGGCGGCCTGCTCGGCCGTCCCCAAAGGGGCGAGGAATGAAGCGGCCTCTTGCTTTTCCGCCCGGCTCGCGTATGCCTCGTCGATCCGGAGGCATCCGATGCTGTTTGTCGCCACATGCGTCGATAAGCCGCACAGCTTGGACAAACGCATGGAGAACCGTCCGGCGCACGGCGGCGCGCTGCTTGCCGCGGATCACAAGACTCCGGTTGGCTCGATGATCATCTTCCAGGCCGAGAGCGGGGACGAGGTCCTCGCTCTCCTCGCCGAGGATCCCTATTCGTCGGCCGGGCTGTTCGAAAGCGTGGGCGTGAAGCCATGGCGGCCGGGAGTCGGCCAGTCTCTCGCATGAGGCGGCGATGGCGTATTGGCTGTTCAAGAGCGAACCTTCCGCCTGGTCCTTGGAGAGGCTGGCTGGCTGCGGCGTGAAAGGCACCGACTGGAGCGGGGTGCGGAACCATTCCGCCAAGCTCAACATGCAGGCGATGAAGGTCGGCGAGCTCGGCTTTTTCTATCATTCCAACGAAGGCAAGGCGATCGTCGGCATCGTCGAAGTCTGCGCCCCCTATCGCCCCGACCCAACCGACGCGAGCGGCAGATTCGGCATGGTCGACATCCGCGCCGTCCGCCCGCTTCCTCGCCCGGTCACGCTCGAAACGGTGAAGGCGGACAAGCGCCTGGCGTCGATGGCGCTCGTCACCAACTCCCGCCTCTCGGTCCAGCCGGTGACGGCGGCGGAATGGGCGGTCGTCTGCGAGATGGGCGGCCTCGACGCCGCGCAGATTCGCCCCAACGCCGCCTTACGGAACGGTTAAGACCAAAGCATCGCCTGCGCCCGGCTTGTCGGACTTCCTTGCCTTGAGGCATAAGCTCTGTCCAACGGTGTTGCGCGCCGACCGGCTGGCGCGGAGGAATTTCACGGGAGGAGTCCGTGTCCGACAAGATTTATGACGTCCCTGCCGAATGGGCAAAGCGCGCCTGGGCGAACGAGGCGAAGTACGAGGAAATGTACAAGCGCTCACTGAGCGATCCGCAGGGTTTCTGGGGCGAGCACGGCAAACGCATCGATTGGTTCAAGCCCTATGCCAAGGTCAAAAACACCTCGTTCGATGCGCACAACGTTTCGATAAAATGGTTCGAGGACGGCGTCACTAACGTCGCTCACAATTGCATCGACCGCCACCTGCCGCGGCGCGCGAACCAGACTGCGATCATCTGGGAGGGTGACGATCCGTCAGACTCGAAGCACATCACCTATGCTGAACTCGCCGAGCAGGTGGAGCGTTTCGCCAATGTGCTGAGGGGTCATGGCGTGAAAAAGGGCGATCGCGTCACGATCTATCTGCCGATGATTCCCGAAGCGGCGTATGCGATGCTCGCCTGCGCGCGCATCGGGGCCATCCATTCGGTCGTGTTCGGCGGCTTCTCGGCCGAGGCGCTCGCCAGCCGCATCGCCGACGCCAAGTCTGAAGTCGTCATCACCGCAGACGAAGGCTTGCGCGGCGGACGCAAGGTGCCGCTGAAGGCCAATGCAGACGAAGCCGCCGAGAAGGCCGGCGGGGTCAAGACGATGATCGTCGTCAAGCGCACCGGAGGCGCCGTCGGCTGGAGAGAAGGGCGCGACGTTTGGTTGGATGAGGCCTTCAAGACGGTGACCGCCCATTGCCCGCCGGAGCCGATGAACGCGGAAGATCCCCTGTTCATCCTTTATACCTCCGGTTCGACCGGCGCTCCCAAGGGTTGCGTCCACGCCACCGGCGGATATCTCGTCTTCACCGCGATGACGCACCAATATGTCTTCGACTACCATGAAGGAGACATTTATTGGTGCACTGCGGACGTCGGCTGGGTGACCGGTCACAGCTATATCGTCTACGGCCCGCTGGCGAACGGCGCGACGACGCTGATGTTCGAGGGAGTCCCGAACTATCCATCGATGAGCCGCTTCTGGGAAGTCGTCGACAAGCACAAAGTCAACATCATCTACACCGCTCCGACCGCGATCCGCTCGCTGATGGGGGCGGGCGAAGAGCCAGTGAAGAGGGCGAGCCGCGCCTCCCTGCGCCTGCTCGGCACTGTCGGAGAGCCGATCAATCCGGAAGCCTGGGAATGGTATCACCGGGTCGTCGGCGAGCGGCGCTGTCCAATCGTCGACACGTGGTGGCAGACCGAGACCGGCGGCATCCTCATTACGCCGCTGCCAGGCGCGATCAAACTCAAGCCAGGCTCAGCGACGCGACCGTTCTTCGGCGTCATTCCAGAAATCGTCGACGCCGCCGGCAACGCGCAGGAGGGGGCGTGCGAAGGCAACCTTGCCATCGCTGACTCCTGGCCGGGACAGTCGCGTACGGTGTTCGGTGATCACGCACGCTTCGTGAACACCTATTTTTCCGCCTATCCGGGCAAATATTTCACTGGCGACGGCGCCCGGCGCGACGCCGACGGCTATTATTGGATCACTGGTCGCGTCGACGACGTCATCAACGTCGCGGGCCATCGCATGGGAACGGCGGAAGTGGAGAGTGCGCTCGTCGCGCATCCGAAGGTGTCGGAAGCAGCGGTTGTCGGCTACCCGCATGACATCAAGGGGCAGGGCATATATGCCTATGTGACATTGATTGCAGGCGTTGAGCCGACCGAGGAGCTGCGCAAGGATCTGGTCGCCTGGGTGCGTAACGAGATCGGGCCGATCGCCTCGCCCGATCTCGTCCAGTTCTCGCCTGGCCTGCCGAAGACCCGCTCCGGTAAGATCATGCGGCGCATCCTGCGCAAGATCGCAGAAAACGAATACGGCTCGCTCGGCGACATCTCGACGCTTTCTGATCCCACCGTCGTCGACGAGCTGATCGACAACCGACAGAACCGAGGCAGGGCCTGAAAGCGCCGGAACCGCACTTGGGCCGCCCGTTCACGGCGGGAATAGGGATTGCGAAGCGTAAGACCGCGGGCTGAATCGCGTCAGGGCGCGACCGACAGCTCCTGCGCTTGTTCGATCTTGGTCGCCAGGATGACGGCCTGCGTGCGGCTTTCGACGCCGAGCTTCTGCAAAATGGCGGAAACGTGCGCCTTCACCGTCGCCTCGGAGACGCTGAGCTCATAGGCGATCTGCTTGTTGAGCAAGCCCTGCGACAGCATCATCAGCACGCGGACCTGCTGCGGAGTAAGGGATGCGAGGCGGCGCGCCAGAGCGCTCGATTCGCGGTTCGGCTGTGCGCCTGGATCGAAATCGGGCGGCGTCCATCGGCCCCCGTCGAGCACCTGCGCGATCGCGTCCTGCATCGTCTCCGGCGACTGGGATTTCGGAATGAAGCCCGCTGCGCCGAACTCCAGGCAGTGGCGGATCACGGCGCGGTCCTCGTTGCCGGAAATGACGATGACCGGGGTCGAGGGACGTTCAGAGCGGAGGAACAGCAGTCCTGAGAAGCCGCGGATGCCCGGCATCATCAAGTCGAGCAGCACGATGTCCGTATCCGGCGAGGCTTCGAGCGCCGCAACCATGCTGTCGAAGTCGTGGGCCACGGCAATGTCGGCTCCTGGCGCGGCGGCGAGCACGGCCTCTCGCAGCCCCCCGACCACGAGCGGATGATCATCCGCAATCAGAACGCGCACACGATCGCCAGTCATAAAATCCTCCGCCGCCAGCGGCCGGCCTCGCGAAAATCGCCGAACGGAAGGCCATTGTCACGTTTCGTCAGGGAAAGCCAAATTCTCCTTATACGCTCCATCTGGCTTTGGCAGCCGTCCTAGCTGGCGCAGCGCTTCCACTATCGCGATCGTCGCGGCGACGCCGACATTGAGCGAGCGGAGCGGCCTGCGGATGGGAATGCGCAGTCTCGCATCGGCCGCGCCGGCGACGTTCGGAGGGACGCCCGCCGATTCGCGGCCGACCAGAATCACGTCGCCCCAGCTGAATCCGTAATCCCACAGGTTCGTCTCGCCATCGGCGGCCAGAAGCACCAGTCGGCGCAGAGTCCCCTCGCGCCAAGCTTCGAACTTTTGCCACGAATCGTGAACGGTGATCGAGACGGCGTTGAGGTAGTCCATTCCCGCCCGCCGAAACCTGCTGTCTCCGAACCGAAAGCCGGACGGCTCGATGATCGCCGCATCGACCCCGAGACAGGCGCAGGTGCGAAACATCGCGCCGGCATTCTGAGCGATGTCTGGTTCATACAGGGCGAGAAGGAGCGGCGCGATCGGCTGGTTCATGTGGGGTGCGATCCTATGCGTGCGAAAAGCAAGGCTCTCCCTTGACAGGCCGATCGTGCGGCGAACCCGAGCAAATGCTCGGGTTCGCCGCTTGCTGCTATAGACAAGTAAAACGATCGATGCGAAAAGCCGCGTCGATTGTGATCCGACGCCGGCCGGCGCCGGCCTACTCGACGCCGGGGAGGCGCCCGGCATTGGCAGGCCAATCAGACATGAAAGGCCGCGACTAAATGCGCGACGGCTATGCCGCGTGCAACGAACCGAGTTTGAGGGTTGAATGTCCGGCGCAACGACGATTGAAAACCCCAATCGCAGAGATTTCCTTTTTCTGGCCACCGGCGCGGTCGGCGCCGTCGGTGTCGCGGCGGTCGCATGGCCGTTGATCATGCAGATGAATCCGGACGCCTCTACGCTCGCCATGTCTTCGATCGAGGTCGACCTCGGCGCGATCCCAGAAGCGCAGATAGTTACCCTCAAATGGCGCGGCGGGCCGGTCTTTGTGCGACACCGGACGAAGAAGGAGATCGAAGAGGCGCAGAACGTCGATCTTGGCGAACTGCGCGATCCGCAGACCGACGCCCAGCGCGTCAAGAAGCCGGAATGGCTGATCGTGGTCGGTGTCTGCACGCATCTCGGCTGCGTGCCGCTCGGTCATGAAGGAAAATACGAGGGCTGGTTCTGTCCGTGCCACGGGTCGGTGTGGGACACCTCGGGCCGTATCCGCCAAGGCCCGGCGCCTCAAAATCTCGCGGTGCCGGAATATACGTTCCTCAGCGACACGAAGGTGAAGATCGGCTGACGCCAACAAACAGCGGCTGCGCCGTGGTTCTTTTCGGATCCAGCTTTTAGAGATTGATGCCATGAGCGGTGCCTCCACCTACGTTCCCAAGGGCGCGATCGGGCGCTGGTTTGAAGCGCGTCTGCCACTGATGGGGCTCGTGCATTCCTCCTTCGTGGCCTATCCAGTGCCGCGCAACCTGAATTACATGTGGACGTTCGGTGCGATTCTGTCGTTCATGCTGGTGGCTCAGATCATCACCGGCGTGGTGCTCGCCATGCACTACATCCCCTCGGCGACCCAGGCGTTCACCTCGATCAATAGCGACATCATGCGGAATGTGAACTACGGCTGGCTCATCCGCTACATGCACACGAACGGCGCGTCGCTGTTTTTCCTCGCCGCCTATATCCACATGTTCCGCGGTTTCTACTACGGTTCGTTCAAGGCGCCGCGCGAGATGCTCTGGATTCTCGGCGTCATCATTTACTTTCTGATGATGGCGACCGCGTTCATGGGATATGTCCTGCCTTGGGGCTCGATGAGCCTCGCCGGGGCGACCGTCATCACCAACCTCGTCTCCGCGATTCCGCTCTTCGGAACCGGCCTCGCCCATTGGCTTTGGGGCGGCTATGCGGTCGGCGGGCCGACCCTCACCCGCTTCTATTCGCTCCACTACCTGTTGCCCTTCGTCATCGCCGCTTTCGTCGCGCTGCATATCTGGGCGCTTCACGTCACCGGCCAGAACAATCCGGACGGAGTCGAGGTGCAAACCGTCGACCGTGACACGGTCGCGTTCACGCCCTACGCAACGCTGAAGGACGTCTTCGCCCTGTCGATCTGGCTCATCCTGTACGCTTGGCTGATCTTTTACATTCCGAACTATCTGTTGGATGCGGACAACTCGGTCCAGGCGAATCCGCTGGTCACGCCATCGCACGTGGTGCCGGAATGGTACCTGCTTCCATTCTACGCCATTCTCCGAGCCATTCCGAACAAGCTGATGGGCGTGATCGCTTTGTTCGCGGCGATCGTCGTGCTTGCGCTCGTGCCGTGGCTCGACCGCTCGCCGGTCAAATCGGCAAAATATCGCCCGACCTATCGGTTCTTCTTCTGGGTGTTTATCGTCGTCTGCATCGTCTTGGGCTGGATCGGATCTCAGATGCCGACTGAGGGCCTGACGCTGATCGCGCGAATCTGCACGGTAGGTTATTTCGGCTTCTTCCTTGTGGTCATGCCGGTGCTCAGCTTTGTCGAAAAGACGAAGCCGATTCCGGCCTCGATCGCCGACGCGGTGCTGGCGAAGAAACCGGCTGCAGTCCAGGCCTGAACGGCGATCGTTCCCAGAGAAGACGACAATGACACTCTTCAAGATCACAGCCCTTGTCTCGGCGGCCGCCGCGCTTGCCTTCGCCGGCAGCTTTGCCCTCGCTCAGGAGGGGAACGAGCAGCCCAACCCTCCGCGCCAGGAATGGAGCTTCGCCGGCATGTTCGGCACGTTCGATCAGGCGCAGCTCCAGCGCGGCTTCCAGGTCTACAAGGAAGTCTGCAGCAACTGCCACGCGCTCACCATCCCGTTCCGCTCCCTGGCCGAGCCGGGCGGCCCGAGCTACACCTTGGACCAGATGAAGACACTGGCTGCGAGCTATCAGATCACCAACGCCGAGCCCAACGACAAGGGGGAGATTTTCAAGCGGCCCGGCACTCCCGCTGACGATTTTCCGCGCCCGGAGGCCTATCCGAACCCTCAGGCCGCGGCTGCGGCATTCGGCAAGGCGCCGCCGGACATGAACCTGTTGGCGAAGTCGCTCAAATACGAGCGCGGCTTCCCGTGGTTCATCTTCGACGCCATCCCCGGCGTCGAGTACCAGGAGATGGGCGCCGACTATATCTATGCGATCCTCACCGGCTACACGAAGCCTGACGATCCGCAGTGGAACCTCTACTTTCCGGGTCACAAGATCGCGATGCCGCAACCGATCACCGACGGGGCCGTCGCCTACAAGGACGGCACGGCGCCGACCCTCAAGAACTACGCCAAGGACGTCGCCGCCTTCCTGGCCTGGGCGGCGGAGCCCAACCTCGAAGAGCGCAAGAAGATCGGCCTCAGGGTGATGCTGTTCCTGTTCGTCCTGGCCGGACTGCTCTACTTCACCAAGAAACGGATCTGGGAAGCGGTTCACTGAGCGGGCTGCCTCCCACAATGTCCTCGACGCCCGCGGCTTCCGCCGACGCTTACTGTTCAGCGAGGCCGGCGGCGGCGCTCGATGGGCGGCCGAGGCAAAGGGGAGGAGCATGACGAAGGCGATTGTCGGAGTGATCGGCGGATCGGGCGTCTATCACCTTCCCGGATTGAAGAATCTGCACGAGGAAAACGTGTCGACACTCTGGGGCGAGCCGTCCGATGCGCTGCGCTTCGGTCGCATCGGGAAGACGGACGCCGTCTTTCTTGCCCGCCATGGCCGGGGCCACCGCTCATCGCCTTCGACGATCAACTATCGCGCCAACATCGACGCTCTGAAGCGGGCCGGCGTCACGGACATCATCGCGCTTTCCGCCTGCGGATCGTTCCAGCGGGAACTCTACCCGGGCGTGTTCGTGATGATCGACCAGTTCATCGATCGCACCTATCTACGCCAGTCGAGCTTTTTCGGCGCGGGTTGCGTGGCGCATGTGTCGATGGCGCATCCGGTCGCCCCGCTCCTGCGTCGGCGCCTGCTCGCCGCCGCCGAAGCCGAGGGCATCCCCTGCCGCGACGGCGGGACCTATGTCTGCATGGAAGGCCCGCAGTTCTCGTCGCTCGCGGAATCGCTCGGCTATCAAGCCGGAGGCGCGGACGTCATCGGCATGACCGGGGCGACCGAGGCGAAGCTCGCGCGCGAAGCGGAGATCTCCTATGCGACCGTCGCCATGGTGACCGACTACGACTGCTGGCACGAGGAGCACGACGCGGTCGATGTCGCGGCGGTCGTCAAGGTGATGGCCGACAACGCGGACAGGGCGGGGGCGCTCGTCGCACGGGCGTTGAGCGACTTTCCGGCCGAGCATGAGGCATGCCCGATCGGGTCCGATCGCGCGCTGGAGCACGCCATGATCACGCATCCGGACGTCCGCGACCCAAATCTCCTCAAGAAGCTCGATGCGGTCGCCGGCCGGGTGCTGCGGACGCTTTGAACCGCTTGCGCAAGCCGTCAAGTTCGCCCTAGAAGGCGCCGCCGGTCGAGCTTGGCCCGTCGACCGCGGATCGAGCGGAAATCCATGATCAAGAACGCGTTCGAGCGCCTGCTGTTCGCCGCCCGGTTCCTGCTCACGCCGCTCTATCTCGCGCTTGCGGTGAGCCTGCTGGTCCTGCTCGGCAAGGCGTTACTGCACCTCTACGAGCTTTTCACCCAGTTCTCGACCCTGAACGACGAGGGCGTTCTGCTGACGGAATTGGGGATCGTCGACATGACGCTGACCGCCTCGCTCGTCGTCATCGTGTTCCTTTCCGGCTACACCAACTTCGTGGCGCCGGTGTTGATGCGCTCGGGCGACGGGCGGCCGCATTGGATCGCCGAGATTGATTTCGGCGAGCTGAAGCTGAAGCTCATGGCCTCGATCGTGGCGATCTCCGCGATCAAGCTGCTCGAGGGCTTCATGGAAATCGACCATGTCAGCGATCGGCAACTCGGCTGGCTGGTGGGCATCCACCTCGCTTTCGTCGTCTCGGCCTGCCTTCTGGCGGTGGCCGATCGACTCGGCCACCGCTCCCGCACGACGCCTGAAAACGGCGCCGAGGGAGTCTGAGACGCTACTTCTCCAGCACGACGGTCCGGCACTCGGGGGGCAGCTGCGCCATCGTGATCGGCGGCTTCGGCTTGCTGGGCGCCGGATGCAGCGCCTCCTCGGTGAACCACCAATTGAGCGACTTGTCGCAGCCGTCGCCGGGCGGCAAGGGGTCCTGCGGCTCGCAGGTCGTCTCGCCCGCCGGGCATTTGATGCGGATATGGAAATGGTAGTCGTGGCCCCAATAGGCCCGCACCTTGTTCATCCAGGGCTCGCCCTTGTGAGTTTCGCAGAGCGCTTTCTTGATCGCCGCGTTGACGAAGATCCGGTCGGTCTCCGGCTCCTCGGCGGCCGCCTTGATGATCCCGGCCTGGGCCTCCGACCAGTGCGTCCGATCGACCGACAGCCCGTCGTCCGACACCATGTCGACCGCCGACATCTCCTCGCGCTCCTCGCGGCTCGCCGTATGGTCCGGCATCGGCGTCAGCCAGACGTCGGCGTCCAGGCCTACCTGGTGCGAGGCATGGCCGGTCAGCATCGGCCCGCCGCGCGGCTGCGAGATGTCGCCGACCAGAATGCCGTTCCACACGCCTTCCGCCTTCGCCTTGCGGGAGAAGCGCTCGAGGAAGCTGATCATCGCCGGGTTGCCCCACATGCGGTCGCGTGAAAGCCGCATCACTTGCCACGACACGCCGTTCACCGGCAGCGCCTTGGCTCCGGCGAGACAGCCCCGCCAGTAGTAGCCGATCGAGCGGGCCTTGGCCTCGATCGGCGTCAGCGCGCGGCCGAACACCTGCTTCGCCGGGAGCCCCGGGTCGGCCGGGTTGGCGAGCGGAGGCAGGGGTTTGGGGTCGAGGGTTCCCTTGTCCTGCGCCAGCGCGGAGGAAACGGCGGCGCCGACGGCGGCGAGCGCCAGACCAGACCAGGACAAACGCATGCGCCAACTCCACCGAGACCGCAGCGCGGCTTTTTCCACAAGCGGCGTCAAGAGTCCGTTAACCAGCGCCGCTTTGCCGCGCGCTCGCGTCGATTTCGTGGCCGGCGCCCTTCTTCGGGACATCGGTAAAGCGCTTCATGAAAAAGGTCTTTCGAGGCCGCCTGCGGATTGATAAGGATCGCTTCGATGCGGGGACCCCTTCTCTTGCGAACGCCGTCGGCTGGCCTCGGCTTGGGCGCGGCGCTGTTGTTGGCGAGCTGCGCGGCGCCGCCGGGCGCGCCGCCACCGGGCGGAAAGGCGCAGGGCATGACCTCGATCGACGGGGCGAACGTCGAATATGCCGCGTTCCAGAACTCGGCCTTCCCCTATCGCGGCCTCATCCCGAACGACCAGGAGACGGGCAAGACGCGCCCCTTCCTCGATGTCGACGACAATGGCCGGCTCGGCCATTCGAGCCCGCGCGGCGGTCTCCTGTGGGAGGACCAGACCTACAACGATCGCACCGTCCTGCTCGCCGCGCCGCAGTCGTTCGACCCCCGCCGGCCTGGGGTCATCGTCGTGTTCTTCCACGGCAACATGGCGACTCTCGAGCGCGATGTCGTCGCCCGCCAGCAGATCGTCCGCCAGCTCGCCGACTCCGGCCTCAACGGCGTCCTTATCGCTCCGCAGCTCGCGGTCGACGCGCCCGACTCGAGCGCCGGAAAGTTCTGGTCGCCGGGCGGCTTCGCCGCCTTCCTCAACGAGGCGGAGGGCAAGCTCGGCGACTTCTATCCGAGCGCGCGCGGCGCCTTCCGCCGCATGCCGGTCGTCATCGTCGCCTACAGCGGCGGCTACCTGCCGGCCGCCTATTCGCTGACCGTGGGCGGCGAATCGGGACGGGTGCGCGGCGTCGTGCTGCTCGACGCGCTCTACGGTGAGAAGGACAAGTTCGTCCGCTGGGTCGAGAGTTCCGGCCGCAACGCCTTCTTCGTCAGCGCCTATTCGACCTCCTCGCGCGACGGCAACATGGCGGTCGAGGCGGAACTTCAGCAGGCGGGCCTGTCGGTGCAGACCGAGTTGCCCGCAACGCTCGCGCCCGGCGAGATCGCCTTCGTCGACGCCGGCGGCGTCGATCACGGCGACTTTGTCACCTCCGCCTGGGGCGGCGCGCCGCTGCGGGACATTTTCTCCCGCATCCGCTAAAGACGAGCCGCCGCCGGAGGCCGCGCAAAGCGCATGCGGCCGGCGACGGCGCTTCCGTAAGTTTGGTCGCGATCTTGGAAGCGCACGCGCTCGTCCCGCGGACGAGAAACGTCCGCCGTATCCAACCTGGGCTCGCTCGCGGGATCAATCCGGTCGAGACGCCAGAGTCGCCGCCCCGGCTGCAGCCTTCCCCTCGACCGCCGCCTGTTCGGCGGCCCCGAGATTGCGCGGCGCGGCGAAGACGTTCAGACCCGAAAGCGCCCAAACCACGGCGACAAACGCCACGGCGTTGGCCGCGGCGCGAAGATCGACGCCCCAAATCAAGTATTCATCGAAGATGGGCTGCAAGTCCGCCGCCGGCTGGGCCGCCACGAGAAACTGCACGAGATGGGCGGCCTTGGCGGCGCACAGAAGCCCGATCAGGGAGAAAATGACGGCAAGGACCAGGGAGACCGGCGCCTCGCGCTGGCTGTCGTGGTCGGAAGCGGCGCTTACCGCGGCGGCGATCATCAGCGCCACCGCCGCGACGCCGACGACGGCGTCCATCGTGAGACCGGTTCCGAAAACCGCGCTGCGACTGAAGCGGGCCCATGCCTCGGCGCCCATCGTCTGCCAGACGGGCGTGCCGACCGCCGAGCGGTCGAGAGCGGCGCCGGCCAGCCACCCGCTCAGGACAGTCGCCGCCGCGAGCAGGGAAATCGTGCGGGAGCTGGTCATGGTCAACGAGCCTTTCTCAACATCGCCGCTCACTACGTCTCCGGCTTCGCCTGTCGGACGGCCGAGTCGCGGTCCGAGGCGAGAGTCGCGGCCAGCTCGGCAAGCCGCAAGCAAAGCCTCGGCGCGGCGAGCGCATCGCCTCGAACCGAGGCGATTGTCGTTTCGTGCGTACAACCGCTGTGATCTGTATGGCGTTCCTTTGGGCTTTCGTGGAAATGGGCAGCTGGCACGCCGGCGCAAACCTGCTGGCCCACTTTTCAATCGGGATGCGCTATATGCCCGCAGAGCCAAGCTCATCAAGGAAGAACGTCCAATGCTGAACCGCCGCCGCTTTCTCCAGGGGGCCGCCGCGCTCGCGCTCGCCGGGCATCGCCGGTCGGCCGCCGCCAAGGAGCAATCCGCCGTTCCGATCGTGTTCGTGCATGGCGACAGCGATTTGGCGGCGACCTGGGAGACGCAGTTCTGGCGGTTCGAGAGCAACGACTACCCGAGAGATCGGCTCTTTGCGATCAGCTTCACGGACCCGCAGGCGCGCGACGACAATGGCGTCGCGCAGCCGAACCGCTCTTCGACAGAAGACCAGTTGCGCGAGCTGACCGCCTTCATCGACAGCGTCAAAACGCAAAGCGGCGCGCCGAAAGTGGCGATCGTCGCGCTGTCGCGCGGCGGCTATGCCACGCGCCGCTACGTCGCGGCCAATCCGGGGAGCGTCGAAAGGGCGGCGCTCGGAGGTACGCCCAATCATGGGGTCTGGGCGACCGATTTGCTGCTCGGCAGCGAATACAACGGCCGCGGGCCGTTCCTGACGAAGCTCAATGCGGGCGACAGCGAAGTGACGCCGGGCGTGCCGTTCATGACGCTGCGCAGCGACGGCTTCGACCTCTATGCCCAGCCCGACGGCGGAATCGTTTTCGGCAAACCCGGCATGAAGCTCAACGTGACCGCCGACGGGCCGGCGCTCAAGGGGGCGACCAACGTCCTGCTCGGCGACGTCGATCATCGCGAGACGGCGTTGAGCCCGGTCGCCTTCGCGCAGATCTACAGGTTCGTCACCGGCCGCGCGCCGGAGCGGATCGCGATCGCCTCGGAGGCGGAAGTCATCTTGAACGGGCGCGTGACGGGCGTCGTCAATGGCACCCCGACCAACCGTCCGGTCGAAGGCGCGCGGGTCGAAATCTACCGCGTCTCCGCCGACACCGGCGAGCGGCAGGGCGGCGCCGTGCTGACCAAGACGACGGCCGCCGACGGCGTGTGGGAGCCGTCGACGTTCGACCCCGCGACGCCGCTCGAATTCGTTGTCGCCGCGCCTGGCGCGCCGATCACCCACATCTATCGCTCGCCCTTGCCGCGCTCGTTCGACAAGCTCGATCTGAGGCCGGCATTTCCCGGCAAAGACGACGCCGGAGCGGCGGTGGCGCGGATGGACCGCCCGCGCGGCTATTTCGGTCTGCCGCGCGATATTGTGCTCCTGGACGGCAAGGAGCCCGCCGATATCCCCCATGGCGTGCCGGCCGCGTGGCATACGATGCTGAGGCTCGCGGCGGTCGAGGACCGGCCGATCATCGGTGAATTCAACGAGGAACGGATCGTCGCCCGAGCTTGGCCGGCCAAAGACGGCCACATGACGATCCTGGAGCTGACCGGCTGAAGCGCCAGCCGCGCCGAGGCTTTTCACTCCATCGCGCGTCGCTCCGCCCACTTCGTCCCCGCTGTCCTATACACGGGTTTAAGGCTACGAAAATTTCTTCAGCGTCACCCCTGAATAAAGGTCGCCGGGCGCCTGTTTTGTAGTGCTGAGAAAACAGCCTGACAGGAGGAGGCGATGGGGACCGACAATTGGATGGATGGCAGCGCCAATTGGGATACGGAGGCGGCCGTGCCGACGTCGACATCGAAGGTCGACGTCGCCGAAGGCGATCCCAAGATCACACGCAAGATGAGCATCGCGTCGCTCGTCGATTCCGCGACGATCACCTTCGCCGACCCCGACAACGGCGTCATCGCGAGCGCAATCTCGGGCGGCGTCGATGTGTCCGGACAGCTCTTGTTCGACGCTGGCATCTGCCAAGGCGGATCGAGCCTCAAGACCGGCGGCCCGCTGACGAACAGCGGAACGATCGACCTCGGAAATCGAGATTTGGCGGCGACGGATACCGTGCAGGCTGCGGCGCTCGACAACACCGGAACGCTCGACCTCGTCGGCGGCGTGACCGCGGATCGCGAGATGCAGCTCGACATAACGGGCGCGGCGGGGGTTCGGGCCCGCGGGCGAGCTGTCAGGCGCCGTTAGTCTTTCCGGCTATTCGGAAATCAAGTTCGCGAGCGGCGAGATTACCGGAATTGCGGTCGGCGCCGCGCTGACGCTCAACGGGGCGGACGCTTTCATCGCCGACGCCGGGGCGCCGCTGTCGACTCCGCGCTGAGCGGCCTGAACCACGTCAGGGGGACGCTGACGCTCGAGAATGGCGCCACGCTTGGGATTGCCAACAGCCTGACCATCGGTCCTTTCGGGACGATCGACGTCTCAAACGGATCCGCTCTTACCGTCGACAGTAGGTGTCGGAGACTCGGTGGTACTCGTGCCGCAGCACGTTGCCGATTCCCATGATCTGCGTCCAAGGAATTTGCGGCTGGCGCGCTTGAAGCTCCGGCGGAACGCGGCGCGCAGCTTCGGACACGATCTCGACGCCGCGCTGAACTCCATGTCGAAGAAGCCAATCGGCTCCAAAGTCGTCGATCGTCTTGCCTCGGATGGCGTTCTCGATGCCATCGATCGCCTCGAGAATGGCGCGGAGCGCCGGCCGGATCGCACGCTCCGTCAAAACACGCGCTCGGCCGAAGCTTCGATTCGATCACGAAGCAGCGGGTCCAGGCTGTCGCGGGTAGTCAGATCGACCGCAACGCCGAGTCGGCGCTCCAACATCTGTTTGATGCCGACGAACTCGATAAGCGAAAACCGGCTGCCGCGATCGTAGTCGATGAAGAGATCGAGATCGCTGGCGGCGCCAGCTTCGTCGAGCTCCGTCGATCCGAAGAGATACAAAGCCGTAGCGCCGAGGGCCTTCACCGCTTCGGCTTGCCCGCTCAAGGCTTCGATCGCATCCTGTCTTTTCATGGCCGTGTCGCAATCCTATCCCATCGCGAATGATATCCGCAATTGCGAGAGTTCTTACATGGACCGTGGGCGAGTGTTCGATAGCGTCGCCGCACGGTATGATGCTCAGCGCAGCGGGTATCCGAGCAAGTTATTCGCCGACCTCATGACAATCGGGCGGCTGCGATAGGGCGACCGGGTCTTGGAGATCGGATGCGGATCCGGTCAAGCCACCATAGGTTTCGCCGCGGAAGGTCTCGACGTGACCGGCGTCGATCCCGGGGCCGCGCTCGTCGATTTGGCGCGGAATAAGTTTGTCGGCTCATCCACGATCCGCTTCGAGGTGGCGAGCTTTGAAGAATGGCCGCTTGACGACCACAAGTTTCACCTTGTCGCCGCGGCCCAGTCTTGGCACTGAATCCGACCCGACATCGGATTTGCAAAAGCAGCTGACGCGCTTTTGCCCGGAGGAAAGCTGGCGATTTTCGGCCACACGCCGACTTGGTCCAACGAGCTCATCGACTATCTCCGCCCAATATACGCGCAATTGGCTCCCAAACTATGGGCTTCGCCGCCGGAAGTCTGGTACTTGCCGCAGGGGCCGATCGCGGACCTGATTGTGGCAAGCGGCGGCTTTGAGCTGCCTGAGCGCCGTCAGTACATCTGGCGGCGCACCTACTCCCCCAGGTCGTTTTCGGACTATCTCCGTACGCGCTCAGACCATGCTGGGCTGCCGAGAGACCGCCGCGACGACCTCCTGGGCGCCATTGAATCCGCCCTTCCCAACACGGTCGAGGGCAATTGGGTCACAAACTTATACGTTGCCTTCCGGAAATAGGCTATCGCTACTCCGCAGGCCTGCGCTTGTCGCGAATGAAGCCGCCGCGCTGAACAGGTCGGCCGCTTCCCCGACCTCCTGAATGTTCGTTCTGATTACGCGGAAGACCGCTTCATTTGCTACGGGTCGGTCGAAAGTCGGATCTGGGTTTGCGTGTTTACGATGCGCGGAAAAGTGCGGCGCATCATCAGTGTAAGAAAAGCCAATGACCGCGAAACGCGAAGATATCATGAGACGCCGCGGTGAGGCTGACGCCGACGCACGCGCCGCTTACCGACGCGGAATTCGACCGGGGATACGAGGCCCATGCTGGCGCGCCGGGCTCGGGCCGCCGCCGGCTTGTCGCAGGCCGCCTTCGCTGCGCAATACGGAATTCCGGCCGCTTCATTGCGCGATTGGGAACAGGGCCGTCGGGCGCCGGACGCCGCGAAGCAGAGCTCCTGCGGGTCATCGCCCGCATGCCCGAAGCCGTGGCCAAGGCGCTGCGCGATGCGGCTTGAGCCGAGGGTGCGCGTCCCGGAGTCTACGCGGCGCCCGTACGGAGACTCTGCCGCTCCGGGTGGAGACGGCCCGCCGGAAAGAGGCACAGGCGGGCGTCGAGGCTTTTCGCGCCGCCGCGCGAGCGGCTGCGACCAGCCGGGATATCATAAACTGCGTTATCGCGCCCAGACCGCCTCTTCAAGTCGCGCCGATGCTTGCTGCGCAAGCCATCCACCAGCCTACTCCGCCGCGCTGCGCTTCGCTCCCTTCCGCGCCAGCACCGGCTTCAAATACTGGCCCGTATAGCTCTTCGGGTCGCGGGCGATTTTTTCCGGCGCGCCAAAGGCCACCACCTCGCCGCCGGCGTCGCCGCCCTCCGGCCCCATGTCGACGATCCAGTCCGCCGTCTTCACGACTTCGAGATTGTGCTCGATGACGATCATCGTGTTGCCCTGGTCGACCAGCTCGTGCAGCACGTCGAGCAATTGCGCCACGTCGTGGAAGTGGAGGCCGGTGGTCGGCTCGTCGAGGATGTAGAGGGTGCGGCCGGTCGAGCGGCGCGACAGCTCCTTGGCGAGCTTGACCCTTTGCGCTTCGCCGCCCGAGAGCGTCGTCGCCTGCTGGCCGACCTTCACGTAACCGAGACCGACGCGCTTGAGCGTCTCCATCTTGTCGCGAATGGAAGGCACCGCCCTGAACAGGTCGGCCGCCTCCTCGACCGTCATGTCGAGCACGTCGGCGATCGATTTGTCCTTGTAGCGCACCTCGAGCGTCTCGCGGTCGTAGCGCTTGCCCTTGCAGACGTCGCAGGTGACGTAGACGTCGGGCAGGAAGTGCATCTCGATCTTGATGACGCCGTCGCCCTGGCAGGCTTCGCATCGGCCGCCCTTGACGTTGAACGAGAAGCGGCCCGGCAGGTAGCCGCGCGCCTTCGCCTCGGGGAGGCCGGCGAACCAGTCGCGGATGGGGGTGAAGGCGCCGGTGTAGGTGGCGGGGTTCGAGCGCGGCGTGCGGCCGATCGGCGACTGGTCGATATCGATCACCTTGTCGATCCTCTCGAGGCCTTCGATACGGTCGTGCGGCGCCGGCTGCTCGTTCGCGTTCATGAGTTGGCGGGCCGCGGCCTTGTAGAGCGTGTCGATCACCAGCGTCGATTTGCCCCCGCCCGAGACGCCGGTGACGCAGGTGAAGAGGCCGAGGGGGATCGCGGCAGTGACGGCTTTCAGGTTGTTGCCGCGCGCCCCGACGATTCTGATCTCCTCGCCGGGCGCTGGCGCTCGCCGCCGCTCGGGGATCGGCACCATCCGCTCGCCAGAAAGATAATGGCCGGTCAGCGAATTCGGATTGGCGGCGATCTCCGCCGGCGTTCCCTTGGCGACAATCTCGCCGCCGTGCACGCCGGCGCCGGGACCGACGTCAACCACGTAATCGGCGGCCCAGATCGCATCCTCGTCGTGCTCGACGACGATCATCGTGTTGCCGAGGTTCCTCAAGCGTCTCAGGGTGTCGAGCAGGCGCGCGTTGTCCCGCTGGTGCAGACCGATCGACGGCTCGTCGAGCACGTAAAGCACCCCCGTGAGTCCCGAGCCGATCTGCGAGGCGAGCCGGATTCTTTGGCTCTCGCCGCCCGACAGGGTGCCCGACGACCGCGACAGCGTGAGATAGTCGAGCCCGACGTCGCGCAAAAATACGAGCCGGTCGGCGATTTCCTTCAGAATCCGGTGGGCGATCTCGTTGCGCTTGCCGTCGAGCTTCTGCGGCAGGCTCTCGGCCCAGTCGATCGCAGCCTTGACCGAGAGGAGGCTCACCTCTCCGATGTGCTTGCCGTCGATCTTGACCGCCAGCGCCTCGGGCTTGAGGCGCAAGCCGTGACAGGCCTCGCAGGGCGTCGCGCTCATGTAGCGCTGGATGTCCTCGCGCGACCATTCGCTCTCCGTCTCGCGGTAGCGACGCTCGAGGTTGGCGATCACGCCTTCGAAGGGCTTCCTCACTTCGTAGGAGCGCAGGCCGTCGTCATAGGCGAAGCGGATCTCCTCGTCGCCCGAGCCGTAGAGGATCGCCTTGCGCCCCGCCTCCGGCACTTCGCTCCATGGGCGGTCGAGCCGGAACTTGTAATGTTTTCCAAGCGCCTCCAGGGTCTGGAGGTAGTAGGGCGAACTCGACTTCGCCCAGGGTGCGACAGCGCCTCGCTTCAGCATGAGCTTCGGGTCGGGCACGACCAGCGACGGATCGACCCTGAGCTCCGAGCCGAGCCCGCCGCAGACCGGGCAGGCGCCGTGCGGGTTGTTGAACGAGAAGAGCCTGGGCTCGATCTCGGCGATGGTGAAGCCCGATACCGGGCAGGCGAATTTCGAGGAGAAGAGGATTCTCTCCCTCTCCCCGCTTGCGGGGAGAGGGCCGGGGTGAGGGGCTCGGCCATCGCGGGTCTCGCCCCGCCCCTCACCCTCGCTTCGCTCGACCTCTCCCCGCGCGCGGGGAGAGGTGGCCGCAGCGAAAGGGTAGGGGTGAGGAGCTGGTCCGCCGGGAGAGGCGGGAGGATCGGCGAACTCCACCACCGCCAGCCCCTCGGCGAGCTCGAGCGCGGTCTCAAAACTTTCGGCGAGCCGCGCCGCCATGTCGGGCCGCACCACGATGCGGTCGACCACCACCTCGATGTCGTGTTTGAGCTTCTTGTCGAGCGCCGGCGCGTCGGCGATCTCGTAGAATTCGCCGTCGACCTTGAGCCGCTGGAAGCCGCGCTTCATGTAGTCGGCGATCTCCTTGCGGTATTCGCCTTTTCGGCCGCGCACGACTGGTGCGGTCAGATAGAGGCGCGTTCCGTCAGGCAAAGCGAGCACCCGATCGACCATCTGGCTCACTGTCTGGCTCTCGATCGGAAGCCCGGTCGCGGGCGAATAGGGGATGCCGACGCGCGCCCACAGCAGCCGCATGTAGTCGTGGATCTCGGTCACCGTGCCGACCGTCGAGCGCGGGTTCTTCGACGTCGTCTTCTGCTCGATGGCGATCGCCGGCGAGAGGCCGTCGATCTGATCGACATCCGGCTTCTGCATCATCTCGAGGAACTGCCGGGCGTAGGCCGACAGCGACTCGACGTAGCGCCTTTGCCCCTCGGCGTAGATCGTATCGAAGGCGAGCGACGACTTGCCCGAGCCGGACAGCCCGGTGAACACCACGAGCCTGTCGCGCGGGATGGCGAGGTCGACATTCTTGAGGTTGTGCTCGCGCGCGCCGCGGATCGTGATCGCGCGGCCGCCGAACAGGGCCTCGACGCTCGCGTCGTTCTTGCCGGACTGGCGCGCCGGCGGCGTTGACGAAGGCTTGGCGCTGGCCATGCGGACCTCGACGACAATTCTCAGGCTCGAAGCACGAATCGCGCTTGCGCGAGCCGGATTCCGATGCTAGAACAAAAAAAGAACAAGGGAAAGGCGCCCCCGCGCGCCTCGCCTCCGGTTCGGTCTAATGTAGGCGCGGCGGCGCTTTATCCCAAGCGTCCCCGCGGCGAGGTGTGGACAAGTGCGATTGTCCGGCGTTCGGCCGCCTCGGCTGCGCCGCGTTCGGCTATGCATGATGGAAGAGCGGCGCCGCAAGGGCGCGTCAGGAGCAGACCATGGCGGGCAGCATCAACAAAGTCATCCTCATCGGCAATCTCGGCAAGGATCCGGAAGTGCGCCGGCTCAACTCAGGCGATCCGGTCGTGAGCTTCCCCCTCGCCACCTCGGAGTCCTGGCGCGACAAGACCACGGGCGAGCGAAAAGAGCGCACCGAATGGCACAACATCGTGATCTTCAACGAGAATCTCGGCAGGATCGCCGAGCAGTACTGCAAGAAGGGCACGAAAGTGTACCTGGAAGGCCAGCTGCAGACGCGAAAATGGCAGGACCAGAGCGGCAACGATCGCTATACGACCGAGGTCGTGCTGACGCGCTTTCGCGGCGAGCTGCAATTGCTCGACTCGCGCGGCGGCGGCGAGGCCCGCGACAGCTTCCCCGACGAGAGCGGTTCGCGCAGCTTCGCCCGCCCGTCTCCTGGTCCCGAGCGCAAGCCGGCGCTTTCCGGCGGCGGGGCAGGCCCGATCGACGACGAAATTCCGTTTTGACTCTGGAGGGGCGGCGTCTCGCCGCCCCAAGGCGCGCGAGACGCGCACCCTCCGATCGCCAGGGTCAGGCGGCCGACGCTTGGGGCGGAGCGACGCTCCGGGAAGCGCTGACGTCGGCCTTGTCGCAGGGGATCTCGAGGTCGATCTCGAGGGTCGAGTAGGCGTCGGCGCGCTCCATCGTCACCTTGAGCTTTTCCGGGTCGATTTCGACGTGCTTGGCGATGGTCGCGAGCAATTCGTCGCGCAGGATCGTGACGAGATCGCGCGGGCCGAGCGCAATGCGCTCGTGCGAGAGCAGGATCTGAAGCCGCTCGCGTGCGACCGGCGCGGCGGCGCGCGCCCTGAAGAAGTTGAACAGGCTCATGCGGCCCTCCGGCCGAACAGGCGGTTGAAGAAGGTCTTCTTTTGCTCGGGGACCGCCACCGGCATGGTTTCGCCGGCGAGGCGGCGGGCGGCTTCCTTGTAGGCGCGGCCGGCCGGCCCCGCCGAGCCGTTGATCGTCACCGGGGCGCCGAGGTTCGAGGCGCGCAAAACCTCTTCGCTTTCGGGAATGACGCCGAGTAGCGGGATCGAGAGGATGTCGAGGACGTCCGCGACGCTGAGCATCTCGCCGCGGCTGGAGCGGTTGGTGTCGAAGCGGGTCAGCAGCAATTGCTTGTCCATTTTCTCGCCGGACTCGGCGCGCCGAGTCTTGGAATCGAGAAGCCCGATGATGCGGTCGGAGTCGCGAACCGAGGAGATTTCCGGATTGGTGACCACGATCGCCTGGTCGGCGAAGCGCATCGCAAGCAGGGCGCCCCGCTCGATGCCGGCCGGGCTGTCGCACAGCACCCAATCGAAGCCGCTGCGCAGTTCGCCGATCACCCGCTCGACTCCCTCGGCGCTCAGGGCGTCCTTGTCGCGCGTCTGCGAGGCCGCCAAGAGGTGCAGCGTCTCGACCCTCTTGTCGCGGATGAGCGCCTGCGTCAGCTTGGCCTCTCCCTGGGCGACGTTGATGAAGTCATAGACGACCCGCCGCTCCGCGCCGAGCACGAGGTCGAGGTTTCTCAAGCCCACGTCGAAATCGACGACGCAGACTCGCTGGCCGGTTTGCGCGAGCGCCGCGCCGATCGACGCGGTCGAGGTGGTCTTGCCCACCCCGCCTTTTCCGGATGTGACAACGATCACTTTGCTCATGCATTTGTCCTCGTAGGGTTCAGTCCAGCACACGGAGCTTGAGTTCGTCTCCGTCGAGCCGGGCCTCGAGCCGCCGGCCCTCGACTTCGGGATTCATCTGTTCGGCCGTGACATAGACGCCGCCGATGCAGATGAGTTCGGCCCGCGCTTCGTTGCAGAAGATTCGCGCCGAGGACGACCCCGAGATTCCGGCGATGACGCGACCTTGCAAGGCGCCGTAGACATGGACCGACCCGCCGGCGACGATCTCGGCGCCCGACGCCACTCGGCCGACGATCGTCACGTCGCCGTCGGGATGCATGATCGACTGGCCCGAGCGCACGTTCCCGTCGACGATGAGCGATTCCGCCTTCTCGATCTTCGCCGTCGTCTCCGGCTCGGACGCCGCGGGAGCGCTTTCCTCCGCCGTGACCGGCGCGTTCACGTTGCGCCCGCCGGTGACGACCGGAGGCAGGTGCGGCCCGACCAGCGACTGGCCGGCGTTGTCCACCCCCATGACGCGGATGTGGCGAAGCGCCAGACCGCTCAGGAGGTTGCGGTATTCCTGGAGGCCGAGCTCGATCCCCGCCATCTCGAGGATAACGGGCTTCGAGGCGAAGAAGGTCGGCGAACGGACGAGCCAGGCGTCGAGCGCGGCGAACCAGTCGACGACCGGCTGAGTGGGTTCGAGCACGAAGGCGAGCAGCGACCGCGCCCGGAAATTCAGCGCCTGAGCAGGGGTGGCGTGGGCGTTCATGAGGTCGATCCGTTGGCGTTCCGTTAACCATCTAGGGGTCGAATCATTTATGAAATGTTAAGAACGGACGTCCGCCGCACTCGCGCGTGAGACTGCGATCCGTCGGCATCCGTCGCACATAGTGCATTCGCGCCATCTGCGTGGATTGCTTCGGCTCGCCATGATGGTTGATCGCCAGCGAGCGTTTTTGAGCTTCCCGGTGTTCGCCGCTATGATCGGCCGGCCAACCAGCCCGATCGGCATGCGCATGTCCCTCCCCTCGGACATCCCCCTCAAGACGATCGACGGCAAGGCCGAGACGCTCGGTGTTTTCGACGGCAAGGCGCAGCTGATCGTCAATGTCGGGAGCAAGTGCGGATTCACCCCGCAATATGCGGGGCTCGAGGCGCTGCATAAGCGCTTCAGCGACCGGGGCTTCGCAGTGCTCGGCTTTCCCTGCGACCAGTTCGACCACCAGGAGCGGGCGACGAGGGGGAGATCGCGAGATTCTGCTCGCTGACCTACGACGTCAGCTTCCCGATGTTCGCCAAGATCGAGGTCAACGGCCCGAACGCCCACCCGCTCTACAAGGCCCTGACGAAAGAGGCGCCGGGGTTCCTCGTCGCCGCGATCAAATGGAACTTCACCAGTTCCTCGTGGACCGGAAGCACGATGTCGTCCGGCGCTACGCGCCGACCGACAAGCCGGAATCGCTCGGGCTCGACATCGAGGCGGTGCTGTAATAGGCGGCCCGGCGGATGTCGGACTCGGCCGGCTGCCCGGGCGGTTCGATCATGCTGATGTCGTCGGCGGCGTCCTGGCTCGGGTCGCCCAGCGGAGGAAATCGCGGAGGCGGCGATCTGGCTGCTCAGCGACGCCGCCTCCTACGTTACCGGCGCCATTCTCGACGTGACCGGCGGGCGCTAGGCTGCCCCTCTTCCGCCGGCCGCATTGATCCAG